>DATLRG010000357.1:0-2179 GCA_035534795.1 Chloroflexota bacterium | reverse complement strand
AGCTCGGCACCGACGGCGTCGCGGATGGCTTCCTGCGTGGCCGCCACGCCCGGCGTGATTGGCGGCTCGCCAACGCCCTTGGCGCCGAACGGCCCGTTGAGCGTCGGCACCTCGACCAGCACCGACTCGAGGTCGGGCAGGTCCATCGCGGTCGGCAGGTGGTAATCCAGGAAGCCGTCGTTGAGCATGCGGCCATCCTTGGCGTAGGCCATCTGTTCCCAGAGTCCCCAGCCAATGCCCTGCGCCACGCCGCCTTCCATCTGGCCTTCCACCGCCATCGGGTTGATCGCCTTCCCGCAGTCGAGCGACCCGACGACGCGTCGCACCCAGACCTTCCCCGAATCCGGCTCGACCTGCACCTTGATGATCTGAGCGGCGATCGTCGTCGCGCTTGGTTCCTGCGCGAAGCTGCCCTTGCCGGCGATCGGTCCGCCCTTGGTCCGGCCTGCCTGGTGCGCCACCTGGGCCAGCGTCACCATGCGGTCCGACGCGCCCTTCACCGAGACCTGGTTGTCCCGCAAGACCAGATCGTCCGGACGCGCCTCCAGCATCTCGGAGGCGACGTCCAGGATCCGCTCGCGGATCTCCGTGGCGGCACGCTTCACCGCGTTGCCCATGCTGAAGGTGATCTGGCTGCCGCCGCTGCCCGGCGCGATCGGGGCCGAGTCGGTATCACCGCGCACGACCGAGACCATGTCGAAGGAAACGCCCGCGACCTCGCCGGCGATCTGGGCCATCGCGGTGTCGGTTCCGGTGATGTCCATCAGGCCAGAGAAGACTTTGAGGGAGCCGTCTTCCTGGAGCGAGCAGAGCGCGCTGGCGGCGCCGGCGCCGTTGGTCCACTCGCCGATCGCGACGCCCCAGCCCTCGTTCGGCCCCTTCTGGCGGTCTCGCCAGCCGGCCCGCTCGGCGACCTTGCGGATCACCTGCTTGAAGTCGACTTCCGCGCCCTCGCGCATGTTCATGACCCGGAACTCGACCGGATCGATGCCGAGCTCGCGTGCGATCTTGTTCAACTGCGCTTCCGAGGCGAAGCTGGCTTGCGGCCCGCCCGGCGCGCGGTAGGCGCCGGTCGGCGGCTTGTTGGTGGCCACGTCGTAGCCGTGAACCTCGACGTTCGGGATGTCGTAGACGCTCTTCACGCGGCCCGTCGCCCAGGAGCCGTTGCCCTGCACGCCGACGTCCCAGAGGCCGTAGGCCTTGCGCGCGAGGATCTTCCCGTCGTTGCGCACGCCCGTCTTGACCGTCATCACGAGTCCGGGGGCTGGCCGGCCGTCGAGAAACTCTTCCTCGCGGGTGTAGAGGATCTTGACCGGGCGCCCAGACGCCTGCGACAGCATCACCGCGTACGTATCGACCACCCCGCCAAACTTCGCGCCAAAGCCGCCGCCGATGGTCATGCCGATCACGTTGATCCGGTGCTCCGGAATGTCCAGCGTCCGCGCGAGGTTGCTGCGGACGGAAAAGATGCTCTGCGTGCTCGTCCAGCAGGTGACCTTGCCGGTCGGATCCACGTCGGCCACCGCGACCTGCGGCTCGATGTAGGACTGGTGGGCTCGCGGAATGACGTACGTATCCTCGAAGATGCGATCGGATTGGGCGAAGCCCGCTTCAACGTCGCCCTCGACCTTGTCGGTCGAATGCAACACGTTGGTGAGCGCCGAGCCATCAGCAGCCTGGTAGGGTTGGCTGTCTTCGTGGATGACCGGTGCGTCGGGCTTGACCGCGTCACGCACATCCACGACCGCCGGCAGGACGTCGTACTCGACCGCGATCAGCCCGGCCGCCTCCTCCGCGATCTCCCTGGTCGTGGCTGCCACCGCGGCGATCTTCTCGCCCTGGTACTTCACCTTCGCATCGGCGAATGCCTTGAAGTCCATCGACGTACCGTGCGCCTCGTCGACGATCTTCGCGACCCGTCCGGCCAGCGATGCCTGGGTGATCACCGCTTTGACGCCCGGCAGCGCCTCCGCCTTGCTCGTATCGATGCGCTTGATCACGGCGTGGGCGTGGGGACTGCGGAGAAACGCCCCATACAGCATACCGGGCAGCTTCAGGTCAGACGTGTACTTCGCACGTCCGGTGACCTTGTCCAACGCGTCGATCCGCGTGGCCCGCTGTCCGACGACGACGGTATCAGTCATGTGGATCCCCTCCATCCTGATCGTTGGTCCCGGGT
>DATLRG010000356.1:0-2752 GCA_035534795.1 Chloroflexota bacterium | reverse complement strand
CGCGAGATTTGCGCAGCAAATCTCGCGCCTCCTCACCCTCCCCACGCACCCTCTCAGCAACGCGTTATTGTACAATCAGGGTGATTGGCGCAGGCGGCGATTGCCGAGGCGCAGCCCGAGGGCACCGTGTCCTGGAACGAGTCAAAGGCCCGTCGCACGTCGTCCGCGACCGAGTGACCTACAACGCCTGCATCGTTCAGAGCGCAGATCGGGACCTGTCGAAGATGCCGCTCAGGAGGTTTCGATGGACCTATCCTGCACCTCCTTCTCGTTCCCCTTGCTGTCTTTCGCCGACGCGGCAAAGGTGATCGCGTTGATTGGCGTTCCGAACCTGGACGTCGGCGCGCACGAGGGCGGCTGCCACGTCCAGCCAGCTCAGGTCGAGGCGGACCCGTCCGCGGCGACCGAGTCGATCCGGCGCGCGGTGGGCGAGGCCGGGCTGGGCGTCTCCGACTTTTTCGCCACCTTCGGCGACGGCTTCCGCGACCGACCGGTCAACACGCTGAATCCGAGCGAGCGCGAGGCAAACCTGCGCCGCTTCCGAGCGATCCTCGAGGTTGCACGGGGCGTCGGCGCGAAAGGAGTGACGCTGCTGCCCGGGGTGGTCTGGGACGAGGTTGGCCCGGACCGCTCGTTCGCGCGATCGGTCGAGGAGCTACGGCGGCTGGTGCCGCTGGCGCACGCCATCGGCCTGCGCTTGAGCGTCGAGTGCCATCTGGAATCGGTCGCCGAGACGCCGGCCCGGGCACTGGAGCTGGTCCAGTCGGTCCCGGGCCTGGCCCTGACGTTGGATTACTCGCACTTCGTCGCCAATGGGTATCGACCGGCGGACGTTCACCCGCTGGTGCCGCACGCCGGCCATTTTCACGCGCGGCAGGCGCGCGCTGGCTTCCTGCAGTCGAATCGGCAGGATGGAACGCTGGACTTTCCGGACATCCTCCGCCGCCTGCAGGCCGCGGACTACGCCGGCGACGTCTGCCTGGAGTACACCTGGCAAGAGTGGCGCGGTGCAAACAACGTCGACGTGCTGATGGAGACCATTCTGCTGCGGGATGAGATCAGATCGGCTTTGATTTAGCGCCGCCGCGGTGCGACGTAGCCCGGTCCCTCGGCATCCGTTGGCGCGTCGTGCCCAGGTGCGCTCGCGCGGGCTACCGCTAACGGCGAATGCGACGGTTGCAGGACCGACGCGACCGCGGCGATGATGCTCACCGCGCAGGAGATCAGGAACGCGAGGTGGAGGCCCGTCAGGAACGTGGTCAGCGCCGCCTGGTTCTGCCCCATGCCCCCGCCATAGATGAAGATCTTCAGCATCACGTCTTCGGGAATCTGGGCCAGGACGAGCGGGAACGCGATGGCGATGCTCAGCATCTGGCCGGTGTTCGAGAGCATCGTCCGAATGCCAGCGGCCATCCCGCGCTGATCCGGCCGCACCGACGTCATGATCACGTTCGTATTCGGCGAGTTGAAGAAGCCCGACCCTCCTCCCATGATCGCCATCCAGATCGCGAGCTGCCAGTACGGGGTCTGATCGGTGACCGTGGCCAGGCCGGCGAGTCCGACCGCGGAGACCAGCAAGCCCGCCGTTCCCAGTCCACGCGCGCCGTGGTGGTCGGAGAGGTAGCCGCTCAGCGGCCCAATCAGCATGAAGGCCAGACCGAACGGCGCCATCATGATCCCGGCGGTAAGCGGGTCTTTCCCGTAGGGGCCTTGCAGGAAGAAGATCAACAGGAACAGCACGGCGCCGCGCGCCAGACCGTTCAGGGAGTTGCTGAGGTTGGCGAACGCGAAGAGCCGATTGGCGAACAGCCGGAGATTCATCATCGGTTGCGATTCGCGCAACTCGTACACGACGAAGGCGACCAGCCCAATGATCCCCACGACGAAGAGCGCGTAGATCACCGTCCAGCCCAACATGGGGAACGCGACCAGGCTGAGCGCCAACAGGACCGATCCCAGCCCGATCGTGAAGCTGAGACTGCCAGGCCAGTCGAACGTTTGCCGCGAGGGGAGCGTGACGGGCTCGCGGAGTCGGCGCATGCCCCAGTAGGTACCGAAGACTCCCAGTGGCACGTTGAAGAGGAAGACCCAGCGCCAGTCGATCGCGGTGAGCAGCCCTCCGACCACCGGCCCGAGGACGAAACCGGCGGCGCCGGCAATCTGATTGACCCCGAGACCGAGGCCGACACGCCCGCTGCGGAAAGCGTCGGTGACGATGGCGGTGCTATTGGTGATCAGCAGGGCGCCGCCAATGCCCTGCAACATGCGAAAGACGAGCACGTCCATGCCGTGGAACTGCTGCTGACCGAGGCCGGCCAGCAGCGAGCCCAGCGTGAAGATCGCGAATCCCGCGTTGTAGAGGTTCTTGCGGCCAAACATGTCGGCCAGGCGCCCGATCACCGGGACGAGCGCCGTGGTGATCAGCAGGTAGCCGAGCAGCAGCCACATGACCGTCAGGAAGCTAGCCTGGAGCTTCACCAGGATGTCTGGCAGGGCGATCAGCAGCGCCGTGCTTTGCAGCGCGGCGAGCAGCGCGCCCAGCGTCGTCACCGAGAGGGCGGTCCACTCGTAGCCAGAGGATGCCGCCGGTTGACTGGTACTTTGGTTGGTCGACATACTCGATCCCGCTGTTCTGCTCTATACTGAATTTCCGCCTGAATTTTTTGGGAACGTCGCTCGGCAGACAGGAACGGCACGTGCCGCGCCAGACCGGTTTCGTCAAGCGGGAACCGCGGGATGGTGCGTGTGGAAC
>DATLRG010000355.1:0-7918 GCA_035534795.1 Chloroflexota bacterium | reverse complement strand
CCACCGCCGCGAGGCCGATGACGAGAAAAGGACCGCCACAGCAGATCACGACGCCAAGGAGTGGGATGAGAAACGCTATCCCACCATCGTTCTGATCGCCCACTTTACTTTCCTCCCGACGATCCGACTAAGATCGGCCTCCGCTCGCGTTGACTCGCTGGCGTTGCTCGCACAGGGAGAATGTGGGCTGATGGCACGATCACCTCAGCGACCTCTCTGTCCTCCTGCGACGGCACACCGTCGTGCGTGGCGCACTTCTCCGAGCATAACGCGTTCGGTCCGGCCAGCCAGCCGAGAACCCGGCGCTAGAGCCTTGGATCGTCACTCCAGCGACGGCTTTCCCAGGCGCCAGCCTCGGCCCAACTCTGGACCGACACTGCTCTTCGACAGGTCGCGCAGGTGATACCGGTTGGCACGTTCACACCACAACACATCGTCATTCACCTCATTCGTTCACCGGGGCGGCGTGAAGATCGTCGTCCTCCATGCATCGATGTCTCGATCTTTCCCAATCAACCGCTCGTCAGACCGCACAGCAGGAGAGTTTGTGGACGTCTCGGCCAAACGTCTGCGCCGCGAGCTTCAGCCCTTCGGCCATTGTCAAGTACGGCGCGAACGTCTCGACTAGATCGTGCACGGTAAGGTGAAACTTCACCGCGAGCACCCCGGCGTAGATGACGTCGCCCGCGTTCTCCGCGACGACGTGGACGCCGAGGATCTGGTCAGTCTCCGCGTCGGCAACGATCTTGAAGACGCCGTGGGTGTCCCGATTCACGATCGCCCGGGGCACCGCCGCGGCGGGTAGCACCGACGTCTTGACCTGATGGCCGGCCTGCGCTGCCTGCGCTTCGGTCAATCCGACCGTGGCGATCGCTGGATTGGTGACGGTGACCCCGGGCAGGGCGCTCAGGTCGACCGTCCGGTGATTCCCGTCGAGCACGTTCTCCGCCGCCAGGGCGCCTTCGTAGGCCGCGACGTAGACGAACTGGGGCGCTAAGGTGACGTCGCCGGCCGCGTAGACGTCCGGATTGCTGGTCTGGAGATGAGGATTGACCAGGATCTCCCCGTTCGCTCCGACGTCAACCCCCGCCCGGTCGAGCCCGAGCGCTCGCGTGTTCGGCGCGCGCCCGGTCGCAACCAGCAGTCGCTCGCCCTCCACCGTCCGCGGAACGCCATCGACGGTCACGTGGACAACGATCTTCCCGCCCTTCTTCTCAACGCGTTCGTAGCGAACGCCGGTCACGTGCTCGATACCCTGCGCGGTCAGGACTCCGGCCACGGCCTCGGAAATCTCGAGATCATAGCTCTTGAGAATGCGCGGGCTGCGCTGCAGCAGCGTCACCCGACTGCCGAGGTGGCGGAACAACTGACCAAGCTCCAGCGCGACATAGCCCGAGCCGATCACGATCAGACTCGTCGGCAGCTTCGTCAAGGCCAACGCGGAGGTGCTGGTGAGGTAAGGAACCTCGGTCAGGCCCGGAATCGACGGGACGGCGGGAGATGCCCCGGTCGCGAGGACGATCTTCGTCGCCCGAATCACCTCTCCATTGACCCGCAGAAAGCCATCGTCGCCAAAGTGCGCTTCCCCTTGGAGAAGGTCCCAGCCGTAATCGGCAATCAGGTCGAGGTACTTCTCCTGGCGCAACTGGGCGATCAGCGCATCCTTCTGGGTGGCGAGTGCCCCCAGATCGACGTTGCCCGCGCCTGTCGTCACCCCGGCAAAAGGATTGTGACCCGCTTCCCAATAGACGTCACCCGCCCGAAGCAGCGTCTTCGAAGGGACGCAGCCGATATTCACGCAGGTCCCGCCAACCGTCTCGCGCTCGATCATCAGCACCCGCGCGCCCCGGTCCCGGGCCCGGATCGCCGCCGCGAAAGCGGCACCGCCCGACCCGACGATCGCCAGGTCGTAGATCCCCTCGGCCGGGGTGCCTTCTGGGCCCCGCTCCGCCACGTCCGGTGCCGCGGTCGCTCTGACTTCCTCGACGCGCACCGGCGTGTACCCGACCTGGCGCACCGCATCCATCAACGCCGCCTCGCTCAGGTTCCCCGGCGCCCGCAGTCGCGCCTCGCCTCGGCGGAAATCGGCCCGAGCGTTTGCCGCACCGACCCGTTCGAGCGCCCGCGTGACGTGGACCTCGCAATCGGTGCAAGTCATCCCGTGAATCTGTATCCGTAGGTCGCGGTCAGCCATTCTTCAGGTCTCCCCATCAAATTCATCCACTCGGCACGGGAGCGAGAACGCCTTCGGGTGATCGGCTCAGGGCTCGGGTTCGGCGGCAACCCGGGTGCAACTGGCAATCGCCGCCGCGTTATCGCCAATGATCGCGTCGGCCAGGCGGACGACGTCGCGCACCCGGGGGTCCGCGAGGTGGTAGTACACGTACTTGCCGTCGCGCCGGGTTCCAACGAAGCCACACCAGCGAAGACAGGCGAGGTGGTTCGAGACGCGGCCCTGCGATGCCTGGAGGTGCTTGACAATCTCACCGACTGATTTTTCGCCGTCGAGCAAGAACTCCAGAATCTTCAGGCGCTTCGGATCACCCAGCACCCGGAAGAAGCGACTCCGAACCTCCGTCGCCTCCATGGTCGGCCGGATCGCGACCGTGGACTCGCTCATCAGAGCTCCCTCATATTCGCTTATTGGTATTTGTTGTACAAGCGAAAGCGATCGGTGTCAAGCATTTTGGGAAAATGCCAAGGGACATCGCCCATCGTCCGGACGATGGGGTGATGAGCGGGAGAATGGGTGATTTCTGACCGAAGGCGAATCAGCGCCCAGCCGAGCATGCCGCCGAGACGGTAGAGCTTCCCCTGCACCAGGAAGCCGTGGTAGCCCTCGGCGATGACCGAGGGCAACGCCGTTACCTTTGGCGGCTCCCCCGTCCGCCACCAACCCGGTCCGTTGCTCATGGGTGCATCGAGATCCCAATCCCAACCGTTGGGAAGTTGGACGATCAGGTGCGGTCCGCCCCCGCGTGCTTGGTGCGCCTCCGAGTCCAACCAGCCCGCGAACTCGGGATCCCACCAAAGGTCACCCGGCGCGGGCTGCCCGCTGGCGGTGGAGAAGCGCTCTCCTTCTTTCGCAATCAGACGCCCTGCGAACTCGTCGAGGAGCAGGCCATCCAATCGCAACTGGACAAGAATCAGCCGGCCTAGAGCCTCGCCAGGGACAACGGTTTCATGAGGCGGCGCGGTCGCTACGCCTGCACTCTGACGGGTGAGCGAGCGGAAAGCCTCGGCGATGGGAAGGATGACGGCGTGCGAGTGCTCGGTCAACCAGAGGGTAGCTACCTCGAGAGAGGCGAAGAAGTTCTGGTGCCCGCAGCCGGTGGCGCGAAGATGCCGCGGGTCGGTTTCGGTCACGACGGCCGCCACGGCGCTTGCGGGCCGCGCTTCCCGGACTCCCTCGGGTCCGACCACGACGGTGATGGTCTGTCCGGTGGCAGCGCACGGTGAGATGATCTGGGCGCTCTCGCCCATCAGCATCGGGCCCAAGAGCGCATCCAGCGCACACCAGGCATACAGGACCGCGCCTTGCCCCGTCAGTCGCACTTCGTGTGGCGTCCGCACTAGCGAGAGCCCGAGGCCGAGCAGGCGTCCGTCACCGTCGAACTCGGTGTCGGGAAAGACGTAGGAAAACGTCGGAACAATCAGATCCGAGGGCAGACCAAGTTCCTGGGCGAGCCGTTCCATCGAGGCGAGATGCCCCTCGGCCAGGATGCGAAGGATTGGCGGGAGCAGCAGAGCGCCAGCCACCCAGCGTGGGTCGGCCGTGGGTGCGCACCCGACCTCCGCATCGCGGTCAGTGCTCTCGGCCATCTGGTCATTGTCCATTTTTGTTTCCTTCAGTGGGATCGTAAGGCTGATTTTGGCGCGTCGAAGGTTTGGAAAGTACGACGAGAGTCGCGGAAGTGGCCTCCTCAAATATCCGGCCCGCGCTCCATCACAGCCGGCGCGGCGTCGGTCTTGGGTAGCGCACGCGGCATGACAAACGCCGTGGCGACACCGCCACCGGCGTAGAGGATTCCTGCGAGCTCTAGCGTCGGGCCCGGCCCGGCGATGCCGCCAAGCGCGCCGGATACAGCCATGCCCACCAGCAGCAAAGCGGATTGGGTCGCCGTGTAGGCGCCAAGAACCCGGCCGCGATAAGCGTCGGTTACCGAGACTTGGAGCAACGTTTGGAGCCGCACCTCGACAACGACGACCGCGACGCCGATCAGGGCCCAGAGTGGCAGGACCACCGTCAGCAAGACGGAGTGGACGACGATGACGAGGACCAGACCGGTCACGATGAGCCCGAAAGCAAGCGCTTTGGTTGGCGGGAGGGACCTCCCTTGCGAGCCAAGCGCAAGCCCGCCGACCACTGCTCCGACTCCGAGCGCACTGACCACCCAACCCAGGACGAGGGCATTGCCGTGGAGGACACCCTTGACCCAGGGGATCAACTGGACCAGGATTAGCCCCATACCGATTTGCGCGATACCCATCGCCAGCAGCAGGGCCATCACGACGCGGTTACGCCACATCAGCGCGAAGCCCTCACAATAGTCACGCCAGACCGTCTCCCACGCCGAGGTGGGCCCTCCCGATTCGCCGGCCCGGCTTTCCCGGGCCGGCGACACGACGGACCCGGCCATGATCGCCGAGAACAAGAAACTCGCGGAGTCGACGAAGATACCGGCGGACATACCGAACAGCGCGAGCGAGGCACCGCCGAGGACTGGACCGATCAGCATCGTCAGCTGTCCACTCATCGAAGATAAGGAGTTCGCGGCAAGCAGGTCGGTTTCGCCGACGAACTGGGGGATCAACGCGTCTTTCGAGGGACCATAGAACTGGCCAATCGTCGACTGGACAAAGCTGACCGCGAAGACGATCCAGACCGTGTCGCTTGAGCGAACGGCAAGTAAGCCGAGCAACAGAACCGCGCGCAGGGCATCGGCGGTGATCATCGTTCGTTGACGATCCCACCGGTCGACGTACACGCCGGCAACCGAGCCGAAGAGAATCGAAGGGAGACTCTCGGCGACGAACGTTCCGCCGGTCGCCAGCGCTGAGCCGGTCAAAGTATAGACGTAGAATGGCAACGCAATGAAGAGGAACAAGTCGCCCAGGCCCGAAACGAGGCCGTCGACGAACAGGAAGTGGAAGTCGCGCTGGCGCAAAACCTGAAGCACGGAAGACCTCCTGACTACTCTGCTGTCGTTGCTCCCGCGGCGAACTCTCGGTCGCGACGGAACTGGCCCATGGAGCGTCTCCTTTCATTACGCGACAAGTTCGCCTACAATCGATCTGTATGATCGTGGCTACATACTAAGTCTACGACGTAGACGGGTCAAGAGTTTTTCAAACACGGAGGATCTATGGGGACGACAACCTCGCGCGGCGCTGGCAAGCCGGCGCCTTCGGCAGCGGACGGCCCAGGGCGGCCGCGTCACTCGCGCGAAGAAGTCCTGCGCGCCGGCCTTCAGCTGATCGACGCGCAGGGGCTCGATGGGTTCACAATGCGCAAGCTCGCCCAGGCGCTGGGAGTCGATCCGATGGCGATCTACAACTACGTCGACGATAAGGGCGCCTTGCTGGATGGCCTCGTCGAGGTGTTGTGGGCGGAGGTCGATCTCGGCCGGGACGAGGCCGGGTGGGAGGATGTCCTCCGGTCTTTGGCACGCTCGGTGCGCGCGTTAGCCCATACCCATCCCCGGGCCTATCCGCTGCTGGTCAGTCGCCAGGTCGTGCCCAAATCTGCTTTGCGCGTCTGCGATCTCACGTCGCAGCGCCTGGAACGTTCTGGCTTCGACCGGACGCGCGCCGTCGAAGCGTTGCGCGCGGTCTGGGCCTATGCACTGGGACAGGGGATGCTTGAGCTCTCCGTGTGCGTTCCGGAGAATGTCAACGGGCCCGGCGAGGGCTCGACCCCGCTCGAACGTCTGCGCCAGGTCTTGTGCCGCATCCCGGCCGACGCATCCCCCCGTCTGGCGGAGGTCGCCTGCCTCGTCTGCGACTGCGACCTCGACGCCCAGTTCGCCCTGGGGCTGGAGCTCATCCTTGGCGGATTGAAGGCGTGGGGCGAGATCGGCACGCCGGAAGCGGAATCCTCAGGGTCATGAGAGGCCGAGCAGGTGTATGTATGCACCGAACACCCGACCCCCGGGATCCTACGCGGGATCGCCGACCGGTTGATCTGCGGGAGGCGACGGTGCGAAACCGGCACGCAGCCGCCAGAAGCCGAGAGCGATCGCGATGACGAACACGACGATCGAGGTCAGCTGGGCCTGCTTCAGACCGTAGCCGACGATCGGCTCGCTATCGCGCAGGAAGAAGACCAGGAACTGGGTCACGGCGTAACCGATCAGGTACGCCGTCGCGAGTAGCCCCGGGATCTTCAGTCGGTCCGTCAGAAGCCAGAGCATCCCGATCAGAATCAGGTCGCCGATCATTTCGTAGACCGGGGCAGGCTGATAGGCGATGGTGTGGCTCGGCGCAAATGCGTTCGGATTGGCGTAGATGACGCCCCAGGGCAAGTTCGTCGGAGCACCCAAAATATCGCCGTTGATCAGGTTGCCGATGCGCCCGAAGAACTGGCCGACCGCAGCCAGGAGCGCCGCGCCGTCCAAGAGCGTCCGGTAGGGCATCTTCTCCCGCCAGCAAACGACGGCCAGGGCGAGGATCACCGCCCCGATCGCGCCAAAAAACGCCATGCCCCCTTCCCAGGTGGCGAGGATCCGCCAGGGCTGGGTAAGGAAGGGCCCGAGGGGCTGCTGAACGACGTAGAAGAGGCGGCCGCCGATGAGGCCGGCCACGATCGCCGGCCCGAGAACTTTCCAAACCTGGTCGTCGGTGATTCCACGTGCCCGCACGTACGGAGGAGCGGCCTGTATCCCAACGAGGATGCCGACGACGTACATCAGGCCGTACCAGCGGATCGCCAGCGGCCCGAGCTGGACCAGGATCGGATCGATATTCATAACAATAGCAGCGATCACGTTTGTCTCCACCTCCGCGGCAGACCCGATAGCACACAGCATAGGGCATCAGAGGGGGGTCTTCTGTAGCCGAGCACACAGACGAGAGAGAACCGACGGCTGTATCCTCAAGACTGGCAGCGCGCCCCAAAGGTGTCCGCTCCGTGCCATCCTAACGCCGTCCCGACCTTCTGATGACAGGAGACGTCCAATGGAGAAAACGAGGCAAAGAGCAAGGACCAGCGCGATCCGTCCCGTCCTCATGATTCCCCTCGTCGCGGCGATCGGTCTGCTCGCTCTGTTCGGCTGCGCGCCGGGTCACCCCGTCTCGTCGGGGAAGGCCGTCCCAGTTGCCGTCGGGTCGAAAGGCTCGGTTCCCGTGCCCCCACCAGGCTCGTCTTCCCAACCGCCGACGCGTCCCCGCACCGCCTCCGCAGCGAACCCGGTCCAAACTGTACCGGGCGCTCGGGATCTGACGCAACAGACGATCGACGGGCAGCCGGCGTTTGGCGTTGTCGGTCGGGCGCCCTTTGTCGAAAGCCTGACTCTCACCGGCGCAACCCACACGGTGGACGGGGTGGTGGCGGTTGGGCAAAAGGACCAGGTGGTGCTGCACTGGATCGTGGCGACTAACCAGCCGCTCGCCCTCGATCACGTCGTCTTCGCGGCTGATCACCAGGAAAAGGCGACGACTGCCTTGCCCGCGGATGGTATCGTGCTGCCCCCCGACGCGCAAGCACTGCCCCTGCCGAATCTTGCGGATGGCCGGTGGTACCTCCACCTCTGGGCAGTGGACCAGGCGGGCCAGATCAGCCCACCGGCGACCGTCGCGGTCTCGGTGCTGCGGACGCCCCCGGAGCTGTCCCACGCGGTCTACCGGAGCTGGGCGACCAACCCGCTTTACCAAACCGTTCCCATTCGGTTCACCGTATCGCGTGCCGCGACGCTCGCAG
>DATLRG010000354.1:0-3105 GCA_035534795.1 Chloroflexota bacterium | reverse complement strand
CGCTGATTCTCAAGGAGTACCTGCTCCGAGGCCTCGTCCGCAAGGTGCTGATCCTGACGCCGCCCGCGCTGGTGACTCAGTGGCGCGAAGAGCTCGCGACCAAGTTTGGTCTCGACTTCATCACCCACGAGAGCCCGGAGTTCCGGGCGCTCGGCGCTGCTGCCTGGGGAAACTTCGACCTGGTGCTGGCGTCGCTGAGCACGGCGCGCTCCGGCGACCACGCCCGCGCGATTCTCGGTCAGCGCTACGATCTGGTGATCGTCGACGAGGCGCACCACCTGAAGAACCGCTCGAGTGTGACCTGGCAGTTCGTCAATCAGCTCGACCGAAAGTTCATCCTGCTGCTCAGCGCAACGCCCGTCCAGAACAGCCTGGAAGAGCTCTTCAATCTGATCACGCTCCTGAAGCCGGGTCAGTTGAAGACGATGCAGAAGTTCAAGAAGGAATTCGTCACGCGCGGCGACCCGCGGCTGCCGCGCAACCGCGCCCGCCTTCAGGAGCTGCTCTTCGACGTCATGGTCCGCAACACGCGGAGCCAGGTGGCGCTGCAGCTGCCCCGGCGCCACGCCACGACCGTGCGCCTGCCGCTCTCGCCGGCCGAGCGCGAGCTGTACGACGCCGTCACCAGCTTCGTCCGCGCCGAGCATCGGCGATCCGACGGGGCCGGCCGTGGCATGAACCGCTTCACCCTGGAAACGCTCCAGATGGAGATTGGCAGCTCGAGCCTCGCGGTCGCCCCGACGCTCGCCGCCATGGCCGCCAATCGACACAACGATCCGGCTCGCTCGCAGGAGCTGAAGCGCCTGGAAGCGATGGCGCGGAACGTCCGCGAGAATGCCAAGGCGGCGGCGCTGCTGAAGCTGCTGAAGGCGACGCCGGAGAAGGCGATCGTCTTCACCAAGTATCTCGAAACGCTCCACGACCTGGCGAAGCGGCTGAAAGCCGAGGGAATCTCGGTGGCCGTTTATCACGGTGGGCTGAGCACACCGGAGAAGAACGCGTGCATCGTCGCGTTCGAGGCGGAGCGGCAGGTCCTGCTCTGCACCGAGGCCGCGGGCGAAGGGCGCAACCTGCAGTTCTGCAACACGATGATCAATTACGATCTCCCGTGGAACCCGATGCGGATCGAGCAGCGCGTCGGACGGATCCACCGCATCGGCCAGGAGCGCGAGGTCTACATCTACAACCTATCGGCCGAGGGTACGGTCGAGGACTATATCCTGTGGCTGCTGGACGCCAAGATCAACATGTTCGAGCTCGTGATCGGCGAGATGGACATGATCCTCGGAAATCTGGCCGAGGAAGGTGATTTCGCCGAGATCGTCTCCGACATCTGGCTCCGATCGAACGATCAGAGCGACGTGAAGCGCGACATCGAGCGCTTTGGCGAACAACTGGTGCGGGCCAAGGGCGAGTATCTCAAGACCCAGGAATACGACAGCCTGATCTTCGGTCAGGACTACGAAGTGGAGGGCTAACATGGCAACTCCACCGACAAAACTGGCCCCGCTGACCGCGACGGCGGCCAACGGAGCGGTCCGCCCGGACCCGACGCTGGACCTGCGCTCGCTTGCCGTCGAGGTGTTCGGGGCAATCGGCGCGCTCGTCGAGGAGCGCGCTGGCGGCCTGGACGTCCTCGTGCCCGAGGCCTACCAGCGCCGCCTGGATGGCTCTGGCTTCCTCCGGTTGACGTCCGATCCGGAGGTGGCGGCCCGCTCCGAGGCCCAACTGCTGGCGATTGGCAGCCCGATCGCCGATCAGATCGTGGGCGTTTCCGAAGAGCTCGGGCTGACCAGCCGCTGGTACGTCGACGGCCTGCGCTGGTCGCGCCGACAGGCGATCAACCTGAATCGCTGGCCGGTCAAGTTCACCAACGCGCGCTTCACCGGCGACGGCGTCGAGACCGCGTTCGCCAGCCAGTACCTGTTGATGAACTTCCAGGTCTCGTACCTGACCGACGAGAAGCACGACGAGCTGCGCACCGTCGTCGTCGACGTGGGCTCGCGCCAGCCAGCGCCGCTGCTCCAGCGATTGTGGAGGGAGCTGTTGCGGCCCGTCGACGGAACGGTCTACGTTCCCGACACGCTGCGGCCCGCCGGCGCGACCTGGCCGGAGCCGATCGCGTTGGCGCCGCGGCCGGAGCATCCAACCGCCGGCGCCGACCGCTTGCCGGATGCAACGGCGCTGGAGTCCCTGCATCGTCGCGCCCTGGTCGTTCTCGAGCGGGAGATCGCCGGCTCGATTGCGAGCTACCGCCGGCGGGCGAATCGACAGTTGGAGCTCGAGCGCATCCGCATCGACGCGTTCTACGACGACAGCGAGGCCGAGCTTCGCCGCCGCCTCCAGCGCGCCGACGTCGACGGGCACCGCCAGACCATTCAGTCGAAGATCGAGGCGAATCAACTCGAGCGCGCGCACAAGCTGGCCGACATCCAGGCGCAGCATCGGCTCCGCCTCACGGTCAAGCTGCTCAACGCGGCCTTCATCACCCAGCCGAAGGTGCGCACGCATCTGAAGGTCGAGAACCGGTACGCCAGCGCCGAGCTGGCGGTGATCTACGACCCGCTGACCGGGGAGATCGAGCTACCGACCTGCCGGTCCTGCGACGAGGCGACGGCCAGCGTCCACCTCTGCGCCAACGGTCACCTGGTCTGCGATGGCTGCGCCCTGCCGTGCGCGTTTTGCAAGCGCGAGCACTGCCGCGACTGCGGCGTCGGCACCTGCGCCGTCTGCGGCCGCTCGATCTGCGCCCAGCACCAGACCCGCTGCCCCGACTGCGGCGCGGTCACCTGCCCGGAGGACCGCGGCCGCTGCCACCGGACGAGTGGCGAGTGATGAGTGGTGAGGACTGAGGACTGAGTGGCTCGCGGGGGCAGGTCTGGCCGCGCAAGGCCCGATCGGTCGCGCGCAAACGCTGGTCGTGGTGGACGCCGCGAGTTGCCAGACCCGGGGTCGCCGGTTCCTTGAGGGCGTTGACGTTTGGGGTGCGTGTGGCGACGGACGAGCGAGAGTGGCTTCGCTGGCTTAAAAGCCAGGCGAAGGGACGAGGGACTGAAGTCCCCGGGGAACGCGGGCGCCGGGCTTACCATGCGCGGGCTGCCATCC
>DATLRG010000353.1:0-5697 GCA_035534795.1 Chloroflexota bacterium | reverse complement strand
TTGTGTGCAGCGCACCGGCAAAATTAAGCAGTTTCAGCAGCGCAATCTCTTGCAGCGTGACGACGTCGATCTGTTGTTTCCGGAGCCGCCGCCGGAGACCGACGTGGGCCGTCTGGTCGAGTTTCCCATCGCGGACCTCTGGCTGGACGATCAGCCGCGGCAGCTCGTCCCCGACGACGTCCTGGGTCGCTTGATCGCGGAGGGGCGCGCGCAGCCGTCGTCACTGCTGGACGAGCTGAAGGCCATCGCCGTCACGCACTCGTACTATCGCGGCGTGCTGCGCGGCATCGCGGACCTCGCGCGCACGATCGCGGCCGAGGGAGTGCTCGAGCCGCTTCTGGTCGTTCGGGTGGCCGGGCACCACGTTGTCCGAGACGGTCACCGGAGGACGCTGGCGTCGCTGCTGGCGGGATTGGCGACTGTGCCGATCCGGCTGATGGACGAGCCGTCGGACGTGCAGGCCGCGGCGCGTCAACTCGTCGTCAACATCCAGCGCGAAGATCTGACCGCGCTGGAGAAGGGCCGCTGGCTGCTGCGGCTGGCCCGGCTGGTCGAGGAGCAGGTCTGCGCGGAACGGGGTGTCGCGGTCGATGGCTCGGTGGTCGACGCGCTGGTGAGCCGCGACGCGGAGGAAGCGGAGGGGGAGGAAGGTCCACGCGGCGCGTCGGCGCCAGAGCGCGAGGTCGCCGCCGCGGTACGAGACCGTGTCTGCGACTTGACCGGCATGAGCCAGCGCCACTACTATAACCTGATCTACCTGAACCGGCTGACACCCGAGGCGCGGGAAGCCGGCATGGGGCTGACCGAAGGCCAACTGCGGCCGGTGACCGGTCTGCCGGCGACCGATCAGGCGGAGATTGTCAGCTTCATCGCGCAGCGTGGACTCACCAGCAAGGAGGCGGCGTCGCTGGTACAGGTCGCGAAGAGCGGCGATCGCGACGCCGTGCGGCGGGTCATGGCGCGTCTGGCGAGAGAGGAGACCGGTCGCCAGCGCACCGCGGTCTCCTGGGAGCCACTGCTGCACGCCCTGCCACGGGACCTCTGGCCGCGCTGCGCCGCGCTTCGCGCCGAGCTGGGAGCGCTCCCGGACGATTCGCGCCAGGTACGCCTGCGCGCGATGTGGGAGCAGAGCAAGCTGGCCGAGGAGCTCCGGCGTGAGTTCGCGGACATCTTCGCGCTGTACGGGTTCGTCGCGGACGGTCCAAGCCAGCGCGATGGGTAGGCCATTGCACACGTGTGCAGCGGAGACAGGTAGTCGAGTGAGGAGAACGGAATGCGATCAGCGGGGCCGGGACGAGACGAGGAGCTTGCAGCCGCGATTGGGGTCGTCTTCGAGCGTGCCTGTCCGCCGAACGAGCCGGGCGTCGCCGCGATCGTGGCGAGAAACGGCCAGGTGATCTTCCGGAGGGGCTACGGCCTGGCGAACGTCGAGCTGGGCGTGCCGATCACGCCAGAGCTGCTCTTCCGGATCGGCTCGGTCACCAAGCAGTTCACCGCCGTGGCCATCCTGATGCTGGCCGAGGACGGTATGCTATCGTTAGACGACGACCTCACGCGATTTCTGCCGGACTACCCGATTCGTGGGCAGACCATCACCGTGGAGCACTTGCTGACCCACACCTCCGGCATCAAGAGCTACACCAGCCTGCCGGATTGGCCGAGCCTGTGGCGGAAAGACCTCACCATCGACGAGCTGGTCGGCCTTTTCAAAGACCAGCCGCCAGATTTCGCCCCGGGCGAGCGCTTCCTCTACAACAACTCCGGCTACATCCTGCTCGGTGCGATCGTCGAGTGGGTGTCCGGCCAGAGCTACGAACAGTTTCTCACCGAGCGGATCTTCGGCCCTGCCGGTATGGCGCGGACCTGCTACGACCAGACCGCGCGGATCATTCACGGCCGGGTCAGCGGCTACGAGCAGGACAAGGATGGACTCGTCAACGCGCCCTACCTGAGCATGACCCAGCCGTTCGCGGCGGGCGGTCTCCTGTCCTCGGTCGACGACCTGCTCCGGTGGGACGAGGCGCTCCACGGCGATCGGCTCGTGAGTGCCGCCACGCTGGAACGGGCATTGACGTCGGCCCGGCTGAACGACGGCACGCCGACCGGCTACGGCTACGGCTGGGCCATCGTCGACGACGAAGGGCACCGGGTGATCGAGCACAGCGGCGGCATCCACGGCTTTCGCAGCCACGCGCTGCGCCTGCCGGACGAGCACGTCTTCGTCGCCGTGCTGGCGAACGGCACGAGCGAGAACCTGGCGCCGCTCCCGCTCGCGGTGAAAGCGGCTCGGCTGACGATCGGCCAGCCCTACCAGGACCCCGCCGAGGTCGCGCTGGAGCCGGCGGTACACGACGCGTACGTGGGGGACTATCGGGGAGCAGGCGGCGACCACAAGGCCATCAGTCGCGATGGAGATCATCTCTTCATCCGCTGGGCCAATGGGACGCGGCTGGAGATCCGCCCGACCTCGCCCACTGAGTTCTTCGTGAAGGGCGACGTCTTCACCCGGCTCCGCTTCAGCAGCCGCGCTCACGACGGAGCGGTGGTGCTGACGATTCAGGGCCGTTCTGGTCCGGCGACGGTCGCCACCCGCGAAGTCTGAGGTTTCGACGCCGACTCTCCGCCGCCCCGACCACCTTTCAGCGGCCGTGGCACTTCTTGAACTTCTTGCCGCTGCCACACGGACACGGATCCTTCCTGGTCCATAATCCAGGGAGGAATTCGGGACTGGTTGGGTGAAAACTGGCCCACCGGGCCAGTTTTCACCCAACCAGTCCCGAATTCCTCCCTGAGATGGCACTCGGAGGCGACGCCCGCTGGTCCCGGCTCGCAGGCCACCCTCTGCGTCAGCACGTCCGCCGGCTCAATGTCACCGCGAATTGCTGTCGACAGGGAGCGACGCTCGGCTCGACACTTCAGCAATTCGCGATGACTTCTGCCCAGCGACCGGTCGTGGCCACTATAGCGGCTTTCGGAAAGATTGAGCTTACGCTCCGCTCAGAGTCCGTAGGGTGGCAGCTTGTCTGCCGCCGCCCGGCCCTGGTGTAGCGTCGAAACGTCGCGCCGGCAGACAAGCTACCACCCTACGGACTTCACGTCGGCCGGCTCAATGTCACCGAAAGCTGCTGCAGCCACCAGCCACTTGCCACTCGACGCTCGGCGTTGACAGTGCGACGTAAAACTGTATAATGGCCCCATCCGTCACGAGGCGACGATCGATCTGATCGGTGGGTCGCGGCGAGTCCGAGGCGACCGAGGTGCCACGGCGATGGAAGACTCTCGCACCGACGCATTCAGCATCGCGGACCTCGCCGAGCGCGCGGGACTCACCCGGCGGACCATCCGCTACTACGTAGCCGAGGGATTGCTCCCGCCGCCCGCCGGTCGAGGCCAGCGACGCGTCTACTGTTCCGAGCACGTGCTGCGCCTGCAGGCAATTCTGCGCCTGAAGGAGGCATTTCTTCCGCTGAGCGAGATCCGCCGACGCCTGCGGGAGCTATCGTCCGAAGACCTGCGGCGCATCGCGGCGGTGTCGCCGAATCCGTCGCCGCGGGAGATCGCGGCGGCGATTGGCGCGATGCTCGCCGGGCCACTTGCGCCTGGCCTGGCGACGTCGGGCCCGCGCCGTCCCGCCGACGGTCCGTCCCCGGTGTCGCCGCTTTCTTCCCTGCTCGGGCGCGCGGCGGATGGCGGTGCCGGGTCCGGCGCCGCGCTGCCGCCGGGACGGTCGCCCGACGCGCCCGGCGTGTCCTCGCAGGACGTCTGGCACCGCGTGGCGTTGGGGCCCGGCGTCGAGCTGCATTACCAGCCATCGAATGACCGACGCCGCGACGAGGCCATCGCGCACCTGATTCGTGCCGCGGCCAGCATCCTGGCTACGTTCCGACCGCCGACCTGAAGTCACGCTAGTGGTTCGGCAGGGGGAAGTGAGGGCTGGTGTGTGTGTAAAATTGGCCCGGTGGGCCGATTTCTCACACACACCAGCCCTCACTTCCCCTTGACAGAGCGCTAGATTATCGAGGAGGCACCAACCGTGTCTGCTTTCCGATCCCTGCTCGGCATGGTCCCGACCGTCGTCGAGAACACCGGGCGCGTCGAGCGCGCGTTCGACATCTATTCGTTGCTGCTCCGCGAGCGCATCGTTTTCCTGGGCACGCCGATCGACGACCACGTCGCGAACGTGATCGTCGCGCAACTGCTCTACCTGGACCGCGAAGACCCCGACAAGGAGATCAATCTCTACATCAACTCGCCCGGCGGCGCGATCTACTCGGGCCTGGCGATTTACGACACACTGCAGCTCTTGCGCGCGCCCGTGTCGACGATCTGCGTCGGCATGGCCGCCAGCTTCGGGACCGTGCTCCTCGCGGCGGGCACGAAAGGCAAACGCTACGCCCTCCCGAACGCCACCGTCCACATTCACCAGCCGCTGATCGCCCAGACCATGCAAGGGCAGGCGTCCGACATGGAGATTCAGGCCCGCGAGGCCCTGCGCCTGCGCGACGTCATCAATGGCATCCTGGTCAAGAACACGGGCCAGGACCACGAGCGGATCATTCGGGATACCGACCGCGACTTCTTCATGAGCGCCGACCAGGCCAAAGCCTACGGCATCGTCGACGAAGTGATGGTGTCCGGGAAACTCGCCAAGGTAGTGGTCCCGGCGTAGCGATCGCGCCGGCCCACGCAGCCCAGCAGCGACCGCGCCTCGTCGACCATCTGCTCCACCGTGACGGCCTGGAGGCACAGGACCGACGAGTCGTCCGGGCAGCCACACGGTGTTGGTCCGCGACACGGCGCGTGCCAATCTGCGACGATCCGATGCCGGAACTGAATCGGCGGTCCCCAGTTGATGGGGTGACTGGCCCTGTAGATCACGACCGACGGCGTGCCCACCGCTTCGCGATGTGCGATGGGCCGCTGTCACATCCGACGAACAGCCGCAGGCGGCGGATTCACGCGATCAGCGCGCCCAAATTGGTGCGTCCGGTCGGTCGATCGTGCCCGGCGGGACGCCGAGCGAGTGCATCACGGCGCAGAGGCGCAGGCGCACTGACGCCATTTTGCAGTACGGGACGGTCAGATCGAGGTCCGGCGCGCTGGGATGTCGAACGCCCGCGGTGAGCCGGGCCCCGAGTCGGAGCACGAACGGATTTGAGTTTTCGCCGCCACCGTTCAATTGGAAAGCGAGATCGGCGCGCCACCGCTACATCGCCGTGAAGAACCGGCGGGACGCACACGGACCGGCCGGTCCGTCAGACACCCCCGGGCCAGGCCGGTGCGACGAAGACGTCGTCGAATTAGAAGTCACGCCGAGCCAGCGACGCCAGCCCAGGGCTGGTGATCAGACCAATCGTCGCGCCGGGCACCGCCCGACGCAGCGCCCGGAACGCCGGCGTCGTCGCGAGAAAGTCGCCGATTTGCGCGCCACGTGGAGCGAGAATTCGTGGATTCGGGCCAAACAGTTGGTGTAGGAGAGTGTTTCCCTCGCCCGGCACTGGATCACCTCCCGAAGGGCGACGGACGCCTTGAGTGTTAGCTGTTGCGCGTCGAAAGCGATTCACCTTGCATAAATGCGTCGACGAGGATGGTTCGTTGCAGGGCGGTCACCTGGCTCTGGCGCAGCGAGCCGAACGTCTTGCAGAAATGCTTCCACGAGGATGGTGTGTTGAACGGGTAGGCTGCCGCGCGGCAGCC
>DATLRG010000352.1:0-33260 GCA_035534795.1 Chloroflexota bacterium | reverse complement strand
CTATCTGGCCCAGATGTCCCCCAGCAACACCAAATCGCTGCGGCGCAAGGGATCCGGGCTGGAGCCGCTCCTGGTGCGCGTGATCCGCTACGATGCCCCGGACCCGAAGCATCCCGACCGCCGGATTGTCCATCGGCTAGTAGTCCATCCGCTTGAGGTTTGACCGGAATGAGAGTTGGGCGTATGCTTGCTTCAACGGGAGAGGTCTCTCGTTCAAGGAGCGGACACCATGGGATGCCATGCCCAAGCGATCGACCTGACGGCGGAGGAACGCCAGGAGTTGGACCGACGGATTCGGGCGCGCACGAGCAGTCAGCAAGCCGCGTTGCGGGCGCGGATCGTCGTGCAAGCGAGCGAAGGGGTCAGCAATACCGCGATCGCCACCCGCTTGGGGATCGCGCGTCATACCGTATTGCACTGGCGGAATCGTTTCGCCGCGCAGCACCTGGACGGTTTGGTCGACCGCCCCCACCATCCGCCGCCCCGGCTCTACGACGCAGCGATCCAGGCGAAGATCGTCACCCTGGCCTGCCAAAAGCCGGCCGACCTGGGCTGGAAAGGCCAGACCCACTGGTCGATCGTCGACCTGGCGACCTACATCGGGGAGCATCCCGCGTTGGAGTTGGGCACGCCCAAGAAGAGCACGATCGGCACGATTCTCCAGGCGGCCAAGCTCCGTCTGGACCGTCTTTGACTCCTGGATGGACGAGCGCGATCCCCAATTTGTGGAGAAGGCGGTGGCGATCATCGAGTTAGAACTCCATCCTCCGACCGATGGCCCGACCTTCCTGGTCGATGAGAAGACCGGCATCGGGGTGCATGAACCGACGGCCCCCAGCCAGTCGGTCGCCCCCGACCAGCCCGCCCGCCAGGAGTTCGAGTATGTTCGGCACGGCACCGCCGATTTGCTCGCCGCGTTCGCGCTCCTGACGGGGCGCGTTTATGGGATCGTCCGCCCACGGCATCGCTCGGCCGAGTTCATCGAACTGCTGCGCCTGCTCGATCACCTGGTCCCCAAGGAGCAGGTGATCCATCTCATTCTCGATCCGGTGCGGCTCCATCACTCGGCGGAAGTGGCCGTCTACGTTGCCTACCGCCCCTGGCGCTTCCAATTCCATTGGCTGCCGATCCACGGCTCCTGGCTCTCGTTTATCGAGGTCTGGTTCGCGATCTTGAGCAAGAAGTGCCTGGCACGGAGCGAGTGGAGCGAGTTTGACGCCGCCGCCCAGGACATCCTGGCTTTCATCGCGACCTATGACGCGCATCAGGCCCATCCTTTCACCTGGCGGAAGGGCATCAAGTTCTATCAACGCCTGAAAGACAAGCTGGCGAAGAATCAATCGACCCAACTTCCGCCCGCAGAGGCAGCTTGATTTGTCCAACATTCAACAGGATGGACTACTAGAGCGAAATTCGCGTGCAGTTTGCTGCGACGATCGGTGGGGGCACCCTCTGATGCACCTTACACCCGTTCCCGCGGCCGATACTGCACCGCCTCGGCGACGTGCGCTGCGCCGATCGTCTCGCTGCCGGCCAGATCGGCGATGGTGCGGGCGAGCTTGAGGACGCGGTGGTACGCCCGCGCCGAGAGGCGCAACTGCTGCATGGCCATCCGCAGGAGACCCTGCGCCGAGTCGTCGGTGCGGCAAAAGTCGCGGACCTCGGCTGGCCCCATCTCCGCGTTCGCGTGGAGCTTCTTCCCCCGAAAGCGCACCCGCTGGCGCTCGCGCGCCGCCTGCACCCGCGCCCGGATCGCCGCCGACGGCTCCCCGGTGCGCACGTCGGCTAGCTTCTCATAATCGACCCGAGGTACGTCGAGGTAGATGTCGATGCGGTCGAGCAGCGGACCGGAGATGCGGCCCTGATAGCGCGAGACCGCCTGCTGCGAGCAGGTGCAGGAGCGGAGGCTATCGCCGTAGTAGCCGCACGGACAGGGGTTCATCGCACCAATCAGCACCATTTTGGCCGGGAAGCTGACCGTTCCCTGGGCGCGGCTGATCGTCACCACGCCGTCTTCGAGAGGTTGTCGCAAGACTTCCAGGATGTGCTGGCCGAACTCCGGCATCTCGTCGAGGAAGAGCACGCCGCGATGGGACAGGCTGATCTCGCCCGGCCGCGGCCAGCGCCCGCCGCCAACCAGCCCAGCATGGCTGATCGTGTGGTGAGGCGCGCGGAACGGGCGGGTGCGAATCAGCGGCGTCTCGGGCGGCAGCAGCCCGGCCACGCTATAGACCTTGGTCACTTCGAGGGCTTCGTCCGGGCTGAGCGGCGGCATAATCGAAGGGACCGCGCGCGCCAGCAGCGTCTTGCCGGAGCCGGGCGGGCCAGCCATCAGCACGTTGTGGCCGCCGGCCGCGGCGACTTCGAGCGCGCGCTTGGCGTGCTCCTGGCCCTTGACGTTCGAGAAATCCGAGCCGAACTCCGGCTCGAAGACGAGGATCGTGCGGTCGGGCTCGAACGGCGCGATGACTCGATCGCCCCGCAGGTGATCCACCAGCGCGGCGAAGTTCGGTACGGGGATCACCGCGATCCCTTCGACCAGACTGGCCTCCAGAGCGTCGACCGCTGGCACGAAGACGGTGGCGACGCCCTTGTCACGGGCCACACTGACCATCGGCAGGATGCCGGCGGTGTGGCGCACGTCGCCGTCGAGCGAGAGCTCGCCCAGGAACAACGACGTGCTATCCGCGGGCGGCACCTGATCGGAGGCCATGACCACCGCCAGCGCCAGCGGGAGGTCGTAAGCCGGTCCTTCCTTCTTCAGATCGGCCGGCGCCAGGTTGACCGTGACCCGCCGCAGTGGAAAGATACAGCCGGAGTTCTTGACCGCCGCGCGCACCCGCTCGCGCGCCTCCTGCACCGCCACGTCGGGCAGCCCGACGATGGTGAAACCCGGCAAGCCCACCCCGATGTCGGCCTCCACCTCGACGAGCGCGCCATCCAGCCCCACGACTCCGCAGGTGAGCACCTTCGCCAGCATGGGCCATCCCCCACTTGATCCATCGCGCAGGCTGCCAATCGGCCTGCCTCGTGGCCTGGTCAGTGTAGCAGGACGCGCACGATCAAGCAATCGTCATTGTGTCGGGCGTGTTCAAACGCCTGGACACCACGGCGGGCGCATGCTAGCATGCCGCCCACATCGCCGAAAGGTCGGGTAGTCCAGCCGGGCTGCCGGCCGTCAAGATCGCGCCCACGGCGAATCGCTGAGGAGCGGAGCAACGGTCCATGAGATCACCGCGCATCTGGCACCGCGCCTTGCGGCAGGGAAGGCCTCGCTGGCCGGGCGTGGTGCTCGGGCTACTCGTGATGCTGTCGATTGGCGTGTCCGCGGCGCTCGCAGCGTCGGGGGGAGTCTATACGCTCGATTGGTTCAGCGTGGACGGCGGTGGTGGGCGAAGCGCCGGCGGCAGCTACGTGCTGGTCGGCACAATCGGGCAGCCGGACGCGGGTACCCTGGCGGGAGGGGGCTTCACGCTGCACGGTGGTTTTCTCGGCGGCGTGCAGTCGAGGTTCCGCGTCTACCTGCCCGGGGTCTTCAAGTAGCAAAGAGTGGGTTCGCCGATCAGCAGAGGCCGATGGGACCCGCGTCGGCGGTCGCGGCGGGGAGAGATGGCCGGTGACCGGCCCGGTCTCGCGCCAGCCGCGGTCCTACCGCTTCCTTCCGCGGCCCTCCCCCGGCGAGCGTCGACAACGAGCACGGTGCCAGACCACGCAGCCGCCCGTCGTCACCCCGCACGGCCAGCACCCGCAAGGGAGCGCTCCGGCCGAAGTGCTCGTACCAACTCGTCACCCACTCCCAGGTCTGAAAGACCGTCGCCGGGCTGGCCGCGACGAGCAGCGCATCCCACTCCGCACGCAGCGCGTGCAGCGTCGTGAGGCGATCGACGTGCAGCGCTTGGGGATCAGGCGTGGGCGCCACTCCCACGAGTGGTTTCTCCGATGAGGCGGTGGTCTTCCGGTCGCCTGGCGGTATCTCGGCGCACGGCCCCGTGCTTGCGCGCGGGCCATCCAGAACGTAGGGAGGCAAGAATCGTGCCCAGGTGGTCCAATGGTGAGATTAGGCCGCCACTTGACAGACGACCAACCGGCGAGTCATAGTCACAGCGTGCCCAGCGCAGCGGGTGCGCGCGTCTTCTGACGCCTGACGCCTGGATTCTTCGACTGCTTCGAGGTGTTCCGATGAAAATAGCCGACGTGCGAACCATGCTCCTCTCGTCGCCAATTCCGCCCGAGCGGCGCTGGCGCAGCGACTTTGGCAGCTCGGTGAAGAGTGACGCGGCGATCGTCGTCGTCGAGACCGACGAGGGGATCACTGGCTACGGCGAGGCAAAGGGGACGCCGCTGGTGGTGAAGGCGATCGTCGAGACGCGCCTGAAGCCGGCGCTCGTCGGCCAGGACCCGACGCGCGTGGAGTACCTCTGGGAGCGCATGTACAGCGGGTCGCGGACCGAGCTTGCCTTGAAGTACGGCCATCCCTACCACGGCCACAACGTCCGCGGCGAGACCGCCTGCGCGATCAGCGGCGTGGACGTCGCGCTCTGGGATATTTTTGGCACGTCGCTCGGCGTGCCGATCTTCAAGCTGCTTGGCGGCGGCGTGCGCGAGCGGGTGCGCGCCTACGGCAGTGGCGGCTGGGCCGGCCCGGGCGCGGCGGGGCAGGAGCTGGCTGGCTACGTCGAGAAGGGCTTCGGCGCGGTGAAAATGCGCGTGGGCGGCCTGGACGACGAAGACTTCCCCACACGCTCGGTGGACCGCCTGCGCGAGGTGCGCGCGGCGATCGGTCCCAAGGTCGACCTGATGATGGACGCCCACGGCGCGCTGACGGCCCGCCAGGCGGTCGAGCTGGCGCTGCGCGCGGAAGAGCTCCGCATCTCCTGGTTCGAGGAGCCGGTGGTCGTCGCCGACGACCTGCCAGGACTGGCCGAGGTGAGGAGCCGTACGACGATCCCGATCGCCACCGGCGAGAACGAGTCCACCCGCTTCGCCTTTCAGACGATCCTCGACGCGCGGGCCGCCGACATCCTCCAGCCCGACATCGCCATCGCCGGTGGCCTGACCGAGACGCGTCGGATCGCGGCGCTGGCGCACGCACGGGGTCTGGTCATCGCGCCCCACGTCTGGGGTTCCGCGCTGCTCTGGGCGGCCTCGCTCCAGTTCGCCGCCGCCACGCCCAACTGCGCGATCTTCGAGTTCTGCCAGGCCTACAGCCCGCTGCTCTACGGCCTGCTGACGACGCCGGTCGCGGTCGGTAAAGACGGCTTCGTGGGCATCCCGACGGGACCGGGATTGGGCGTAGAATTACAGCCGGACCTGGAGAAGAAGTACCCGTACGTAGAGACGACTGTCTTTCCGCTTTGAGGGATACCGCGTCTCGACGAACATTATACTCCGAGCTCCTGTACAATTCCTTCGATGATAACGACACGTGCCGCCAAACCATCGGCGGAAGCGCGCCCGGCCCTGATCGGGCTCTCGACGCCGGAGCTGCGCCGGCTCCTCGAGGACTGGGGCGAGCCCGGCTACCGGGCTGGCCAGGTCGCGCGGTGGCTCTACCGCGAGTTCGTCTTTGATCCGCTGGAGATGATGGACCTGCCGCTGCGCTTGCGCGAGCGATTGGCCGCGGCGACGGTACCATTCCCGCTCGAGGCGGTAACCGAGCGCTCCGCCGATGCCGGGCTGACCCGCAAAGCGCTCCTGCGGCTCGCCGACGGGAGCCTGGTCGAGAGTGTGCTGATGCGCTATCCCGCCACCGACCGCGCGCGCACGCGCCGCACGGTCTGCATCTCGTCCCAGGTTGGGTGCGCCGTCGGCTGCCCGTTCTGCGCGACCGGCTTGCTCGGGCTGAAGCGCAACCTCACCACGGCCGAGATCGTCGGTCAGGTGCTCTACTTTGCCCGCCGGCTGGGCGAGATCGACGGGGACGGCGCGCGGGTGACCAACGTCGTCCTGATGGGCGAAGGCGAGCCATTGGTGAACTTTCGCAACGTCTGGCAGGCGGTCGAGGTCCTGAACGCCACGGACTGCGTCGGCCTGGGAGCGCGTCGGGTCACGATCTCCACCTCGGGCCTCGCGCCGCGCATTCGAGAGCTCGCGGCCAAGCCGCTTCAGGTTGGCCTGGCGGTCTCGCTCCACGCGCCGAGCGATGACCTCCGCGATCGGCTGGTGCCGGTCAATCGCAAGTACCCCATTGCCGAGGTCGTAGACGCCTGCCGCGCATACGTCGCGGCGACCCACCGGCGCGTCTCGTTCGAGTACGCCATGATGCGCGACACGAACGACAGCCTGGACCAGGCGCGCGCCGTCGCCGACCTGCTTGACGGGCTGCTCGCCCACGTGAACCTGATTCCGCTGAATCACGTCGAGGGCAGTCCGTTCGAGCCCACGCCCTGGTCGCGCATCCGCGCGTTCCAGCGAACGATTCAGGAGCGCGGCATCTCCTGCACGGTACGTACCGAGCGCGGCGACGACATCGCGGGCGCGTGTGGGCAGTTGCGGGCATTCGCTGGCTGCTGAGCCGGACCCAGAGCTACCGACACGAGCTTGGACGACTGGTCGACTTCATCCATCGCTTCGCCTCCGGTCCGACCACCGACGCGCTGCTTGATCCGATCGTCGCGCTGGGATCGGCTCTGCTTGCACGCATCCCCGTGGGAGCGGCAGTCCGGCTGCGCCGCGTCAGCGCGTCGGGCATCGTCGCGCTCGCGGTTGGATTGCTGGCCCTGCCGATCACTTTCCTGCGCGGGTTACACCCACGCCATGACCCGTTCCCGCGCCGACTGGAATCGTAACCGAGACTTTACCCACGGTTAACGTGGCGCTTAGAACGGATTAAGCTCGGCGGCTGATACTCTGTGTGGACGATGGCGAAGACAGGAACACAACGGGGTAGGTTCAACAACGATGGTGATGAGTTATGCTGATGTGCTTCAGAGGCTGGATGATGTTCGGTTCACGGTGATGGCCGCGTCATCGCGTCTTTGGCGTCCGGGCGATACCGTGCGGCCGGGCCAACACCTGGGGGACACGATGGACGGAGTGCCCGTGCATGCCGCGCTCCACGGTCGCGTGGCGGGCATCCAGTACGATATCGAGACGGACGAAGTGATTCTGATCGTGCAGGCAATTGCCAACGCCGCTTGAGCGATGGCGACCGGGTCTGGCGCGTGGCTGCGATTCTCGCCGCGTCAGGGGCATGGGGAGCATGATGCTATAATGTATCCGTGATCAAGACAGCGACTAGCGCCGGCTGCGGCACCGCTCGAATGGGAGAGGCGCGGTCAGCGTTGCCGTGCCTGATCCCTTCTGGCGATCTTATGCGCCTGGATGCTGCTACCACGGAAGGGGATTAGGTGGCGCGAATCCTGGTCGTTGAAGACGAAGCGAGCCTCCGCGGTGCCGTCGCCTACAGCCTGCGACGCGCTGGACACGACGTGACCGTGGCGGAGGACGGGGAGCGAGCTTTGGCCGCCTGGGAAGAGGCCCCAGCGGATCTCGTTCTCCTCGACCTGATGCTCCCCAAGCTCGATGGGCTGGAGGTGTGTCGCCGCTTGCGCCAGGTGAGCAGCGTCCCGGTCGTCATCCTGACGGCGCGCACCGACGAGATCGATCGGGTGGTCGGTCTCGAGATCGGGGCCGACGACTACGTGACCAAGCCGTTCAGCATGCGCGAGCTCCTGGCGCGGGTCAAGGCGATCTTGCGACGACGGGAGCTGCTGCGGGACGAGTTGCGACGCGCCACGGCCAGTCCGGACGAGCGAATCCTGGTCGGACTCCTGATGATCGAGCCGCTGCGGCGGAAGGTGTTCCGCGACGCGCGGGAGGTCACGCTGAAGCCCAAAGAATTCGAGCTCCTCATGCACCTGGCCCGCCATCCCGGTCAGGTCTTCTCTGCCGAGCACCTGATCGAGCAGGTGTGGGGTTACGATGCGCTGGGCGATGCCGGCACGGTGCGGGTTCACGTCCGGTCATTGCGTGAGAAGCTGGAAGAGGACCCATCGCATCCCCGCCTCATCGAGACCGTGCGCGGGGTCGGCTACCGGCTCGTGGATTAGCGCGTGTTCACCCGGATTCAATGGCGGATCGCTGCCGCCTACGTCGCCTTGATCGCCCTGGCGATGTTCGCGCTCGGGATCTACCTGACGCAGACGCTGCGCGCTCAGCAGCTCTGCGCGCTCGAAGATCACCTGGCCCGTCAGGCCATCCTGGTTGCCGACGACGCCACGTACCGCCTCGGGGAGTCAGCCGCGTCCGGGCAGACGCCTGACCTTGATCCCCTTGCTAAGTCGCTGGGCAAAGAGATCGGCGCGCGGGTCACCCTGATCGCCCGGGACGGGACCGTCCTCGGCGACTCCGACCACGACCCCAGGACGATGGAGAACCACGGCACGCGTCCCGAGGTCGTCCAGGCGCTGCGGCTGGGTCGCGGCGAGAGCGAGCGCCACAGCGCAACGTTGGACCGCGACCTCCTTTACGTCGCGGTGCCGATGCGCCAGAACGAGCAGATCGTCGGCGTCGCGCGGGTGGCGTTGCCGGTCGACGACGTCGACGCATCGTTGAACCACCTCGCGGTGGTGGTCGGAGTGGCGACGTCGGCGACGGCGATGCTGGCGATTCTCCTGGCCGTGCTGATCGCCCGAGCGACGACGGAGCCACTCGGGCGGCTGACGACGATGGCGCAGGGCCTGGCCGCGGGCGACCTGGGGCAGAAGCTGGCCGTCGGTACCCGCGACGAGGTTGGCCAGTTGGCATCGGCATTCAACCGGATGGCCACTGATCTGCGTCACAAGATCGAGACTATCGAAGCCCAACGGTCGGAGACCGCGGCGATCCTGGCCGGCATGGCCGATGGAGTCGTCATCGTCGACGCGGAGCAGCGCGTCCTGTCCCTGAACCGCGCTGCCGAGCGGCTGCTGGAGATCACGGAAGTGGCGGCGCGGGGCAAGACGGCGGCCGAAGTGGTCCGCCAGCACGAGCTAGTCGCGCGTCTGTCTCGGGCCGACGTGTCGAATAGCCCCGTGGTAGTCGAGGTCGGGCGGGACCGCCGGCAGGTGCAGGTGGTGGTGACGCCGGTCCGTCTGGGAGGGGCCACCCGCAGTGTCATCCTCCTGCAGGACGTGACCGACCTGCGCCGTGCTGAGGCCATGCGCCGCGACTTTGTCGCGAACGTCAGCCACGAGCTACGGACTCCGTTGGCTTCCTTGCGGGCGCTGGCCGAGACGCTCGAGGATGGCGCGCTGGAGGACCCGCCGGCGGCGCGGGAGTTCCTTGGCCGGATGCAGGTCGAGGTCGACGGCTTGAGCCAGATGGTCGAGGAGCTGCTCGAGCTGGCGCGGATCGAGTCCGGACAGGTGCAGCTTCGCGTCGCGGCGGAGAACGTTGGCGTGGCGGTCCAAGCCGCCGCCGAGCGGCTCCGGCCGCAGGCCGAGCGCCAGGGCGTGGTCTTGCAGATCTCCCTCCCGCCCGAGGCGGTGGAGGCGGCGATTGACGCGGAGCGGATGCACCAGGTCGTGGTCAACCTGGTCCACAACGCCGTCAAGTTCACCCCGCCGGGCGGCTCGGTCGAGGTGCGCGTCGAGCGACGGGGGGACGACGTCGCGGTGGTCGTCGCCGACACCGGCGTGGGCGTCGCCGCCGCCGACCTGCCGCGTCTCTTCGAGCGGTTCTACAAAGCGGACCGGTCCCGCGCCTCGTCGGGAACCGGTCTCGGCCTGGCGATCGTGAAGCATCTGGCCCAGGCGCACGGCGGCCGGGTCTGGGCCGCTTCGCCCGGCGCGGGCAAAGGAACGACCTTCACGGTCCTGCTGCCGCGCCGCGGGCCACCCCTCGCCGCGTCGGGACGGCACGTCCCGGTGTAACGACCGGCGGAATCCTCCCGGCAAGCGTGCTTTTCCGCCTGGTTCGTGGTTCACGCGGTCACACGGGTCACGAAATCATCTCTCCTTCACCGCCTGTTTAACTTCCGTTAACATTCGCCCCGGATAATTGACCGGGAATGATGACAGAAACGACGGTTGGCCGGCCAGGGCGGCCAAGCCCACGGGAGATTCGCGCGGCGCTCGGCCGGGCGAGCACCGGTCGGCGTGGCGACGCGGTGTGGGCGATCCTCGTCGGCGGGTGTGCCGTCGGCATTCTTCTCCTGGTCCTCGCCATCACCACCTTGATGGTCGTCGAGAGTTGGCCAGCAGTGCAGCGGTTTGGCTTCGGCTTCATCGTCGGCCAGCGCTGGGACCCGGTTGGCGGGCACTTTGGCGCGCTCCCGTTTCTGTATGGCACGGTCGTCTCGTCCGTGCTAGCGCTGCTGATCGGGGGGCCCGTCGCACTCGGGAGCGCCATCGCTCTGAGCGAGCTGGTGCCGCGCCAGCTCCGGGGGCTCCTCTCCGCGCTCGTCGAGCTGCTCGCCGCTATCCCCAGCGTCGTTTACGGGCTCTGGGGTATCTTCGTCCTCGCCCCGTTGCTGCGCTCGGCCGTCGAGCCGGCGCTACGGACCGCCCTCGGCTTCCTGCCGCTCTTCTCCGGCCCGGCCTACGGAGTCGGCACGCTCGCGGGCGGGCTGATCCTGGCGATCATGATCCTGCCGACGATCGCGGCGGTGAGCCGGGACGCTCTCCTGGCGGTGCCGAACGACCAGCGCGAGGCGATGCTGGCGCTGGGGGCGACGCACTGGGAGATGGTCTGGGGAGCGGTCGTGCCCTACGCGCGCACCGGCATCCTCGGGGGATTCATCCTCGGCCTGGGGCGGGCGCTGGGGGAGACGATGGCGGTGACGATGGTCATCGGCAACCGCCCAGCCATCTCGGCGTCCCTCTTCGCGCCCAGCTACACCCTCGCCTCGGTGATCGCCAACGAGTTCACCGAGGCGACCAGCGACCTCCACCTCGCCGCGCTCGTCGAGATCGGCCTCGTCCTGCTCGGGGTGGCCGTCGTCGTCAACGCCCTGGCCCGGCTGCTCATCTGGCAGATCGAGCGGGCTGGTGGCTCAGCCGCGGCTGGCCCCGGGAGGGGTCGATGAGAACGCCGCTCTCCATCGCCTGGCACCGCAAGGTCGCCAACTGGCTGCTGCTCGGGCTGTGTCTGGCCGCGCTCGGGGCAGCGGTGGCTGTCCTGCTCGCGGTGCTGGGATACGTGACCGTTCAAGGGGCCGGTGGCCTCAACCTTGACTTTCTGACCAACACGCCGCGGCCGGTCGGGGACAGCGGAGGCGGGATGGCGAATGCCATCGTCGGGACGCTGATCCTGGTGGGCATCGCGGTCGTCGTCGGATTACCCGTGGGGATCGGCGCGGGGATCTACCTGGCGGAGTACGGGCGGGGGCGACTGGCCACGGTGGTGCGGTTCGTGGCCGACGTTCTGACCGGTGTCCCCTCGATCACGATCGGGCTGTTCGCCTACGCGCTGCTGGTGGTGCCGCTCAAGAGCTTCTCTGCGTTTGCCGGTGGCTTCGCGCTGGGCGTGATCATGCTGCCCGTCGTGACCCGGACCACGGAGGAGTCGGTGCGCCTGGTCCCGGCCTCGCTGCGCGAAGCGGCATTGGCGCTGGGAGTCCCACGCTGGAAAGTGATCGCGCGCATCGCCTTGCCGACCGCGCTCAGCGGCATCGTCACCGGGGCGCTGCTGGCTGTCGCCCGGGTGGCGGGGGAGACCGCTCCGCTGCTCTTCACCGCATTCGGCAACCAGTTCTGGAGCTGGAGCCTGCGCCAGCCGATCGCGGCGCTGCCGCTGCAAATCTTTGTCTACGCCATCTCGCCCTACGACGACTGGCATCGTCAGGCGTGGGCCGGGTCCCTCGTGCTGGTCGGGCTGGTCCTGCTCCTGAGCATCGGCATGCGCCTGGTCGTGCGCCGACAGAGGTACGGAGGTTAACCGCTGATGATTCCACCGATACTGGCCAAGATGCGACCGCCCGAACAATCCCCGCTGGCCCTCGCCGACGCCCACTCTCTGGAGACGGTCCGGCTCTCCGCCGGGTACGGCGAGCGGCCGGCGATCCGCGACGTCAACCTGACGTTCCGCCCGGGCCAGATCACCGCGATCATCGGACCGTCAGGCTGTGGCAAGTCGACCTTGATCCGCTGCGTGAATCGCCTGCACGAGGTCACGCCCAGTGCGCGGGTTGCCGGGCAGGTCCTGCTCGATGGCGCCGACGTCTACGCACCCGGCGTAGACCCCGTCCTGGTGCGGCGGCGGATCGGGATGGTCTTCCAGCGCCCCAACCCGTTCCCGACCCTGTCGATCTTCGACAACGTGGCGGCGGGCCTGCGGCTGAACGGGATCGACCCGGGCAAATCGTTACCGGATCTGGTTTGGGAAGCGCTCGATCGCGTTGTCCTCTGGGACGAGGTGAAGGACAAGCTCCGCCAACCGGGCACGGCGCTGTCGGGTGGCCAGCAACAACGCTTGTGTATCGCGCGGGCGCTGGCGGTCGCGCCGGAGGTCCTGCTGCTGGACGAGCCGACGGCGGCTCTCGATCCCATGGCGACGCTGAAGATCGAAGAGTTGCTCCGCGAGCTGAAGCGCGACTATACCGTGGTCATCGTCACTCACAACATGCAACAGGCGGCGCGAGTCTCCGACGTGACCGCCTTCATGCTCGCCGGCCTCGACAACGCTGGTGTGGTCGTCGAAGTCGGTCCAACCCACCAGATCTTCACCAACCCGACGGACCGCCGCACCGAGGAATACATCACCGGCCGGTTCGGTTAGAGATGATCAGAAAGCGAGCGAGGGATGCCCAGACGTGAGGTCTTCGAGAGCGAGCTGCAGCGGCTGCAGGACGAGATGCTCCTCCTGGCGAGCATGGTCGACCAGGCGCTCGGCAGCGCCATCGAGGCGCTCCGCTACCTGAATGCGACCGAGGCGCAGCGGATCATGCGCGCCGACCGGGAGATCAACGCGAAGCGCTTCGCGATCGAGGAGATGGCGGTGACGACGATCGCCACCCAACAGCCGATGGCGCGGGACCTCCGAACGATCCTGGCGGTGCTCCACATCACCGTCGAGCTCGAACGGATGGGTGATTACGCGGCCGGGATCGCCCGGATCGTCCTGATGCACGGCGAGCACGAGCTGCTCAAACCGCTGATCGACGTGCCGCGCATGGCCGACCTGGATCGCGCGATGCTCCGACGGTCGCTCGACGCCTTCGTCGCGCGCGACGCCGAGCTGGCCAAGCGAGTCGCCGCCGAGGACGACCAGGTCGACGCCCTGTACGACCAGGTCTACCGCGAATTGCTGACGTACATGCTCCAGGACGCCCGGACCATCGATCGCGCAACCTGGCTGCTCTGGGTCGCCCACGACCTCGAGCGCATCGCCGACCGCGTCACCAACATCTGCGAGCGGGTCGTGTTTCTGGTCACCGGTCGGATGGAAGAGACGAACGTCTCCACGTGCTAACAATGCGTCCCGAAGCTGTGGCGCCCGAACTGCCTGTCGCCGTTCCGTCACAAACCCTCACGAAGCGTTCACCTGGCGTTTAACGTCGGTTAACCGAGCCGGGAGACAATAGGTCGTGGACGTGATGAACGGACAGAGTAGCGAGAAGGAGATGATTTCGGAATGACCCAACGATCGATGTCCCGGCGCAGCCTCTTGCTGGGCGTGACGGGCTTGACTGGCCTGGCCGTGGCGATGAGCGCGTGCGGTGGCCAAACAGCCACGCCGTCGCAGCTAGCGCCAACGCCGGCAGCCGCATCAGCCGCCGCACCTGCCCAGGGTACGCCGAGCGGAGCCGCTGGAGGCCAACAGATTCTTCTGAACGGTGCGGGCTCGACCTTCGACAACCCACTGTTCTCGAAGGCCTTCAGCGAGTACGGCACGCTGCACCCGAACGTCAAAGTGAACTACCAGTCGATCGGCTCCGGGGCAGGTATTCAGCAACTGACCAAGAGCACCGTCGATTTCGGAGCGACCGACGCGCCGATGTCCGACCAGCAGCTGCAGGACGCCGGTGGGAGCATTCTCCACATCCCAATCACGCTCGGCGCGGTGGCCATCGCGTACAACCTGCCCGGCGTCGCCGAGGGGCTGAAGTTCACCGGTGCAGTTCTCGGGGACATCTACCTGGGGAAGATCACCGCCTGGAACGACCCCGTCATCGTCACGCTGAACCCCAACCAGAAGCTGTCGAACACGCCAATCGCCGTGGTCCACCGCTCCGACGGCTCGGGAACCACCGACATCTTCACAACCTACCTGGCCAAGGTGAGCCCGGCCTGGAAGACGTCCGTGGGAAGCGGGACGTCGGTCAACTGGCCGGTCGGGATCGGAGGCAAGGGATCGGAGGGCGTGTCGGGCCAGGTCAAGCAAACCCCGGGAGGGATCGGCTACTTCGAGCTGGCCTATGCCAAGGGGAACAACCTCACCAGCACGGCGATCGACAACGGCACGGGTACGTACGTCCTGCCTACCTCGGACGGAGCGAGCGCCTGCGCGGCGGGCTCAGCCCAGAGCTTGCCGGCTGACCTCCGCGTGAGAATCGCGGGTTGCAGCGGCGAGAGCGTCTATCCGATCTCCGGCTTTAGCTGGGTGATCTTGCGCCAAAAGCAGACGGATCAGGCACGCGGTGCGGCTCTGGTGAACTTGCTCTGGTGGCTCGTCCACGACGGCCAGAGCTATTCCAGTGCCTTGTCCTACGCGCCCTTGCCCGCACCAGTCGTCAAGCGCGACGAGGACAAGCTGCGGAGTGTCACCTTCCAGGGCAAGCCGCTCTTGACCGCGGGGCAGTAGGATTTTCCCTCAACGCGAGCTCACCCGACATCGACGGGGAAGAAGTGCTGGCGGCGGCGACGATCGCGGCTCTGCCGGGCTCAGCTTGTCACGCCGGGCGGACGGGGTCTTCGGCGGCGCTCCTTGCGACGAGGCTGTCACGACCCCGCGCCCTCCAGTTGCTGATGGACGGCCCGGATGATCGTCTCGTGGTCCGGGAAGCCCCCGTCCCGGTACATCGAGTGGACCGGGACGGGGCCGGCCCAGACGTCGAAAGACCCTTCGTACCTGGGATCAGCTCGATCAACGCCAGCTCGCGCTGGAACGTCGTCATCAACGTCCTGGCCAGGTCCAGAGTTGGCGGCTCGTAGCCGCGCTCGGGGCAGTAGGTGATCTTGACCTTCACCGGTCATCGGGCCATCGTTATCCCCCCGTCCAGTGCCCGCTCGACGATGGCCCCCCGCTCCCGGACGACTTCAGCGTTGGCGAAGGACGTCGTCTCCTCTCGCATCGTCGCCATTGCCTCGGCAAGGCGGACGCGCACGTCCTCTGGAAGCTGATCCCCTGGCGTGTCGGGGGAGCCAAACTCCGGATGCTGTGCGAAGATCTCCTGCCGCTCGCCTCAGCAAGCCCTCCAAGGACCGGGAGGTTCGCGATCACGTCACCGCACCAATCCTTAATAGGAGACATCAGCCACGAGTATCCCGGCCCCAAGCGGCGGCGGCGGCCACGAAGGTCGGAGCGAGAGCCGGGTTGCTTCCGAAGTGCAGGTGACAGTAGGAGGCGAGGAGGCTCCCGCGCGCATATCCTTCAAACGACACCGGAGCGCCAAGAACATCATAGGCGGCATCTTCGGCCGGGAGCGGGGCCTCGAGCACGGACCGGTAGAGTGCCCGGAGCAGCCCGGCGACGACGAAGCTCATCGTCCGATCGCCCGGACGAGCTGCTCCGGCGGTGGGCCGGGAAATAGCTCCGGATGAATTAGCTGGGCGAGCACCTCTAGCCCATCGACGATCCGCGGACCGTGTCGGCTCCAGAGTGAGCCGTCGAGCACATACACGCGTCCGTCGTGAAAGGCGGGAAGTGCCGACCACTCCGGTCGTGTCAGGTGCTTGGATAGCTCACCCACCGTTTGGTCGATCGTCAGCCCGCACGGCGCGAGAAAAACGATCTCGGGTGCGCTGGCGACGATCTCCGGCCAGTCCACTTTGCGGGTTCGCTGCCCGGCCTGTCCGAATCGGTCGAGTCCACCGGCCAGCACGATCAGCTCCGGGATCCAGTTGCCGGCCAGCCAGGGCGGATCTGGCCACTCGAAGAAGGCCACACGCAGCCGTTTTTCCGCGGCGGCCGCGGTAGCGGCGATCCGCTCGATCCGTTCGCGCGAGCGATGGACGAGACGCGTCGCTTCCTCTTCCCGCCCGACCACTAATCCCAGCCGAGCGATGTTCGTCAAGATGTCGTCGAGCGTGGACGCGGTGACCGAGAAGAGCTGCGGCTCGCGCACGAGGCCGCGAGCCAAATCCGCGGCCAGACTCGCCGGCACAGCGCACGCCTCACAGACTTCCTGCGTCAGGATGAGGTCCGGCGCGAGCGCCTGGACCAGGGCCGCGTCGAGCTCATAGACCGAGTGTTGCGTCGTCTCGCCGCCAACGCCGTTCGTCGACGGCTGCTTCTTGACGAGCAAATTGCTCACAATCGGTTTGCCGACGACCTCCGGTGGGTAGTCACAGCGGTGGGAGACGCCAACCAGTTGATCGGCCAATCCGAGGGCGCAGACGATCTCGGTGCCGCTCGGCACCAATGAGCAGATCCGCATTGGTCTATTCCCCTTCATTTGGATTGTCGGAATCCACGATGATCCGCCGAAGCTCCGGCGGCACCAGCCGGCCCAGATCAATCGGGAGCCCGGCAATCAGCAAGAGAACCAGATCCGCACGGCCGGCCAGCGCGCAATTGACTCGCCCCAGAATGTCGCGATAGCGGCGTCCCAGTGGATACGGCGGGACGAGCCCCAGACCCACTTCGTTGGACACGACAATCAGCGACAGGCCGATCCGCCGCGCGATCTCGAGAAGATCATCGACCGCGCCGAGGAGGTCTGTTTCGATCGTCGACCACTCCTCGGCCGGAATCGCCGCAAAGTCCTCAACGTCCCCAAACCGACGGAGGATGACGTTGCTCACCCAGAGCGTCAGGCAATCGATCACGACGACGTCGCCCGACTGGCACCGCTGGCGCAGGACGCGTGTAAGCTCTTCGGGTTCCTCGATCGTCCGCCAGGACGCCGGGCGAGCGGCGCGATGCTGGGCGATGCGCTCCGCCATCTCGGCATCGGCGGCGGCCGCGGTGGCAAGGTACACGACGGGCTGGCCGGTGCGTCGTGCCAGCCGCTCGGCCCAGTCGCTCTTCCCACTGCGTGCTCCCCCGAGGAGCAAGCTCACCGTACCACTCACGGCCTCACCTCCTTGAGGGACATGGTCTGGGCCTTGAACGGCGCGACCCGCTCGCCGCGCCGCCGCAGGATGCGGCACAGCCCGGCCGTGATGACACTTTTGCCGACACTCGACGCCGTTCCCTGGACCATCAACACCGGCGCACTCATGGTGAGCCACACTTCTGAAGGTGGCTTACGTCGTTGAGACAGTCCAGAATGATGCCATGCTCCGTCCAGTCCACGACCGAGAGGCTCGCGTCATCCAGGCGCAGCCGCCAGTAGGCGCGCAGCAGCATACCGAGCTCCTGGGCGAGCGCAAGCCGGAGCGAGCCGGCGTGACCGACCACCACGGCCGATCCGTCTCCGGTTTCGCCTGCGATCTCTGCCAGCGCAGCGCGGACGCGCGCCGCGGCGGCTTCGGCCAACTCACCGCCGGGTGGTATCTGCGATCGGACATCGTCGAAGAACCGCGCCGCGACGGGGTAGACCGCGACGATCTCGGCGTAGGTTCGGCCATTCCACGTCCCGAAGTCGAGCTCACGGAGATCAGAGCGCACGATCAGTGGGACACCGCAGCGCGAGGCGATGATTTCGCCGGTCTGCTGGGCCCGTTGCAGATCGCTCGAGTGGACCGCAGCGGGAGCCAGCGCAGCCAGTCGTTCGGCGAGCGCGCGGGCCTGTGTGTATCCAGCCGGGGTCAGTGAAAGATCGATCCCGGGGAGTCGCAGGTCGTCCGGTTCCGTGGCTTGACCGTGGCGAACCAGGTAGAGCTTACCCACGGCGGGCTCCCGCGCGAGCACCGACGCCGGCCGCGATACACGCCGCCACGAGGCGTTCGCACGCGGCGAGCGGGCGCAGGCCGATCCGGATAGACGTGGGCAGCCCGAAGGAGCTGCAATCCCGGACACAGATCCCGTGGCGCAGGAGAGCGGCCCGAACCTGCCGCGCCTCGCCCACGTCGACCAGAATGAAGTTGGCCGTCGCCGGCAGAACGCGCAAGCCGAGATCGGTCAACGCCGCGGTGAGATACGCCCGCGCCCGACGGACCTCGGCGCGCCCCCGCTCGAGATGCGCGTCATCGCGCATCGCCGCCAATCCGACTGCGCACGCGATGGCGTTGACGTTCCAGTGTGGTCGCACCCGGTCCACGGCGTTGGTGAGCTGCGCCGGCGCCAAGACGTAGCCGAGGCGTAGGCCCGTCAGTGCGTAATCCTTTGTCAGCGATCGGAGGAGCATGACGTTGCCGCACGCCAGCAACGACGTGGATGGGGGCGGCTCGTCGAGAAATTGTCGGTAGGCCTCGTCGACGACGACCAGCGTCTCCGGCAGTTGCTCCGCCAACGTGCGAAGCGCGACCAGCGGGACCAGGGAGCCGGTCGGATTGTTGGGATTGCAGAGAAATACGAGCCGCGCATCCACGCACCGCACCAGGTCGGTCACCGCCGTCAGGTCGATGGCGAAGGAATCTGCCAGGTTGGCGTGGTACTCGTGGACGATGCCGCCGGCGATGCGCGTCGCCCGGGCGTATTCCCCGAAAGTTGGACCGACGACCACCACCGCGTCGCCTGGTTCGAGAAACGCCAGCGCGATCAGCCAGATCAGCTCGACCGATCCGTTGCCGACCACGACCTCAGCCTTGGTGACACGATTGTGTGCGGCGAGCTCACGGCGCAGAATGCACGCGCCGTCGTCCGGGTACGCCGTCCAGACGGCTCCGCGCGCGGCCTCGACGGCGGTTGGTGATGGCCCGAAGGGATGCGTGTTGACGCTGAAGTCGATCACCTGATCCCGGGTGAGCCCGAGCGCGTCGAGCTCCGGGTCGGTGATACTCCCGTGGTGGACCGGAGCCAGGTCGGCGACGTGACGGCGTAGCCTGATCACGCGTCACCTCTCATTCGTCGGGCGCCAGCTCCCCAGCAGGCGAGCGACGCGAGCGTCGCCAGACCAAGCGTAAGTCCGCAGGTGATGATCCGTCGCGCGACGGCGATGTCGGCCGGAGCGACCGGGCGGGTGGCATCCCCGAGACGATAATGGTCGAGTTTCTCGAGCTGCACGCCGAGGGCGCCGGCCAGCGCACTCATCGGCCAGCCGGCGTTCGGACTGGCCGTCTTCCGGTGATCCCGCCAGGCGATCGCCACCGCACCCCGCCAGTCGCGGGCGCCAACCATCGCGCCCAGGGCGATGAGCGCCGCGGTCACCCGAGACGGGATGAGATTGAGCACGTCGTCGAGCCGTGCCGCGGGCTTACCGAAAAACTCGTAGTCGCCGCGATAGCCGATCATCGCGTCCAGCGTATTGGCGGCACGATAGAGGTATGCACCGGGCATGCCGGCGACGAGATAGGCCAGGCAGGGCGCGACGATCGAGTCACTGGCATTTTCGGCGAGCGACTCGACAGCAGCAGCGGCAATGAGTGGGGCGTCCAGCACATCCACGTCGCGACTGACCAGGCTGCGCAGCGCGGCACGCGCTGTCGCGAGGTCACCGGCTTCCAACCCGCGCTGCACCCGCTCCCCCGCTGCGAACAGCTCACGCACGGCGAAGGTCGGTTTGAGGAAAACTCCACTCAGCAGGAGCCACGCCACGCCGGCACGACCGCCGAGGACCCGTTTCATCGTCGTGCTCAGCGCCGTGGTCGCCGCGAGTGTGATCGCCACCGCAGCACTCCCGAAGACGAGGGAGCGCGCACCGGACCCGCTCGGCAGGTGTCGCTCGAACACGGCCACGAGCCGTCCGATCCAGACGACGGGATGGAGCGCTGGCGGTGGCTCGCCGAATGCCTGGTCGACGATCAGCGCGATGGCCAGGGTGCCTAACTTCTCCGCGAGCACGTTTCTCCCTTCCGCGTTTCAAATATCGTTAACGTCATGGTGGCTTATAGTCTGACCGGTTGTAAAACGAGCGCGAGATACAGGACCAGGGTTTCAGACACGACCGCCAGGCCGCCGTAGGTGTCGCCGGTCAGGCCGCCCAATCGCGCGGTGAGGAAGCGTCCGCCGAGCGCGACGACCAGCAGCGTCGCGACGCTGCTCGCCACCACGAGAGCGGGGCTAGCCAGTGCGATGGTCACCACGATTGCCGTCGCGATGACCAGTGGCCATGTACCACCCGCCTCGTGGAAGGCAGCGCCCAGGCCCGTCGGCCGGGCCGCCGGGAAGAGCGCGATCGCCACTGCCGTGCTCCACCGACTCACCGCCAACGCGACGGCCAGGGCAACCAGTCGCGCGGTGCCACCGAGCATGGCAAGGCAAGAATACTGGCCCAGCAGCGCCAGCGCACCAGCGATCGCACCGAAGGAGCCAACCCGACTGTCGCGCATGATCTCCAGCCGCCGCTCCATCGTGCGGCCCCCGAAGACTCCATCCGCCGTGTCCATCAGTCCATCGAGGTGCAGCCCACCGGTGAGGACCGCGTCGACAGCCAGCAAGACGACCGCGATTGGCCCATGCGGGAGAACAAGGTCGAGTGCAAATCCCAACCCTCCGAGCATAGTGCCCAGCGCGAGTCCGACGAGCGGGAAGAAAGCGATCGATGCGGCCAGTGCGCGTGCGTCGGCCTCGACCCACGGCGCCGGCAGCACCGTCAAGAACGACCAGCTCAACACGATCGGCGCCCACCAGGGCGCCCGTCTTGGACGCTGTGGAGATGCTTCTGACACGCGCGCTCACTCTTCGGCATAGACGGACATCCGAGCCTATTTGAACTCGGACACCGTCGTCGTTTCGTTGCCCTCGGCCGCGCTCTTGCTGCTCACCCCGGCCTCGCCGAACGTCGCCATCTCGTCGAGGACGGCGACGGCGTCATCGATCAGGTGCATCGCCATCGCGGCGCCGGTGCCCTCGCCGAGACGGAGGTTGAGGTTCAATAACGGCACCAGCTCCATCCGCTCGAGCATCAGCCGATGGCCAATCTCGACCGAGTTGTGTGCCGCGATCAGGTAGTCGCGCGCGGTCGGGCAGAGCTCCGTCGCGAGCAGCGCCGCCGCGCCGGAGATGAAGCCATCGATGATGACGGGCAGGCGCGCCGCCGCGGCGCCGAGGATCACGCCCACCAGGCCGCCGATCTCGAAGCCGCCGACCTTCGCGAGAACGTCGATCGGGTCGGCCGGATCCGGCCGGTTCACCGAGCACGCCCGCTCGATCGCAGCGACCTTCCGCGCCCAGCCGCGCTCGTCGACGCCCGTCCCCCGGCCGGTGACGTCGGCGATCGGCACTCCGGTGATGGTAGCGACGATCGCGCTCGACGCCGTCGTGTTTCCGATTCCCATGTCGCCGGTCGCGACCAGATCGAGCCCCTGCCGGATTTCGGCCTCGACGATGTCGATCCCGGCGACGACGGCCGCCAGTGCCTCGCCCACCGTCATCGCCGGGCCCTCGACCATGTTCCGGGTGCCGTGGCCGATCTTCTTCCGGACCAGGCTCGGGTGGTCCGGAAGCTCCGTGGCGACGCCGAGGTCGGCGACGACGACCCGGGCGCCGGCCCGCCGCGCGAGCACGTTGATCGCGGCGCCGCCGGCGAGGAAGTTCAACACCATTTGGGCCGTCACTGACTGGGGATACGCCGAGACGCCGGCCGCGGCCACGCCGTGGTCGGCGGCCAGGACGATCACCGCCTTGCGCGGGAACCGCGGCCGTGCCCGACCGGTGATCCCGGCCAGCCTCACCGACAACTCCTCGAGCCGTCCAAGGCTCCCCGGGGGTTTGGTCAACTGGTCCTGCCGCTCCCGCGCGGCCTGCATGGCGGCGACGTCGAGCGCGCCAATCCGTCTGGTCACGTCGATGATGCGTTTCATCCCCGCTCCTTTCAGCAGTAGCGGCTCACCCCGACCAGGCGATCCCCGGCGTCGAGCGCGAAGAGGATCTCGGTGTTACTGGGCGTCAGCGAGACGATCCGCTCCGGCGGATCGTGGGTGAACGAATCAACCGTCGGAAACCCGATCATCGGAACAGCTCGGGGTGGATGATCTTCGCCATCTGCTCGAGGCCGTCGATCAGCCGCGGGCCGGGCCGCGAAAGGTAGGCGTCGTTGATCTCATAGATCGTGTTCTCCCTCACTGCGCTGATCTGGCTCCAGCCGGTGCGGGCCTTGACCATCGCCGGGGTCTGGGCGTTGTAGGGCGCGTTCGCGTCGCCGAGGATGATGATCTGCGGATCGCGGGCGATGATCTGCTCGGCGCTCACCTGGGCCGACGGCGTGCGCAGGTCGGCGAAGACGTTGGCGCCGCCGGCCATCGGGACGAGGTCGCCGAAGAAGCCGCCGGGGCCGGCGACGAACGGCCGGGTCGGGTCCGAGGCGTCGAGCTCGTAGAGGACCCGCGGCGTGGGCGCGTCCTTCGTCTTGGCGACGACCACCGCGGCTCGCTCGCGCATATCCGCGGTGATCCGCTGAGCGCGCGCTTCGGTGCCGGTGACGCGCCCCAGCAGCTCGATGTCTTTGAGCGTGCCGTCGAACGTCTTCGGGAAGAGCTTCAGCACCTTGATCCCGCGGGCGTTCATCTGCTGGGTGAAGTCGTGCCCCTCGACCAGGTCGACGATCAGGTCGGGCCGGAGCGAGACGAGGACTTCGGCGTTCGGCTTGGGGTAGGTGTGGAGCTTCGCCCTGGGTTTGTTCTCGGGAGGATAGTCGGAGTACGTGTCGGTGACGATCACCCGGTCGCCGAGCCCGAGGGCGTAGAGGGTCTCGGTGTGGCCCGGCGAGAGCGAGACGATCCGCTGGGGTGGGCGATCGAAGGTGACGGTGTCCCCGTCGTCGTCGGTGACGGTGACCGGGAAGCCGGCCGGAACGGCTTTTGACGCCGGGGCCGCCGGGGCCGCGGGAGTCGGCGCTGGCGTGGTCGACGGCCGGGGCACCGTCGTCGGGGCAACCGTCGGCTGAGCCGTGGGAACCGGGATCGCGGGCGCGGCGGTCGACGTCAAGCGGGAGACCGTCGGCACGGCCGTGGCCGACCCGGGTACCGCGGGAGCGGGTGGGGAACAGGCGGTGACGAGCGACGCGACGAGGAGAACGAGGGCGAGGACACGCGTGATGACGGGCACGGGACGCTACCTCTCTGGCGTCCCTTCGGGGAAATGCGGCGATCCGGCCCCGGCGCGACCACGGTGCCCACCAAAAAGCCTCGCCCTGGGATCGCTCTCGGGTGGAAGGCAAGCCCGGTGCGTTCCACCCCGGCTGATCGTTGGGGACGAGGCGAGGGCAACGAAGCACCCGAAGGCCAACTCAGCCCGCGCCTTTCCGCGAAGGCGACGATACTCCCTGGAGCGGGAGGCGACCTGGCTCATCGGCAGGATTGCCGCTTCACAGTCGCGGGACGGCGTCGGCTTCGCACCGAACTTCGCTCGTCACCCCAGTGCCACGTTTCCGAAGCAGTCGTACTCTACCGCTTCCGCGCCCCCTTGTAAAGAGGGAGGACAATACATCTTACACCAGCACCCGGCGCCGGCCATTGCCCAGACCCTGGCCGTCTGGTGTCGTCCCGCGTCCAGGAAGAGTCACCGTGGGCACAGTCGAACGATTGCCTTACGCAGCGCTTGCCACGTGACTGGCGTCCCGAGGACGAGGTCGACGCCGTCGGGGAGTTCTGCCGGTGGTCGTCATCAGGTCACCGAAGCCGGTCAGCAGGATGATCGGCGTGTCGGCGGTTGATCATGCGCGCTGCGTCCGGCGCGGCGGTGCGCATTCCGGATCGCTTACGCCTCTCCTGCCCACGCGGCGGGGCGGGGCTCCGGCGCCGGGGCGGCGAGGCGGTCGAGCACGACGATCATGCACCAGACCAGGGCGAAGCCACCGAGCTGGGTGAGCGTGACCCCCTGACGCAGGAAGAGCCAGTTCAGCACGATCGCGCTCGCCGGAAACGCCAGCTCGGCCAGCGTCGCGACCGAGGCGCGGGTCGTGGTCAAGCCACGGTAGTAGAGGAGCAGCGAGACGAGACCGGGGATCAGGGCCAGCGCGACCAGGTTCGGCGTCGAGACCCGGAGACCGACGGCGGCGTCACCCACCCGTCCCTGCGCCAGCGCCAGGGCGAAGAGGAACGGCAGCGCGAGGAGGAAGCGGGCGCCGGTCACCGCCGGGAACGGCAGGTCGGCGAGCACGAAGCGCCCGAAGACGGTGGCGCTTCCCCAGAGCGCTGCGGCGCCCAGCGCCAACGCCGCGGTCGTCGCTTGCGCCCGGCCCAGCTCCCAGAACGGCGCGAGCGTGCCGAACGAGACGAGGTAGGCGCCGACCATCGCCAAAACAAACCACGGCCAGTACCGCCGGCCGAGCGGCTCGCCCAGCAGCACCCGAGCGAGAACGATGGCGAAGAGGGGCTGGACCTTCTGGAGGAGGATCACCGTCGTCGGGTTGCCGGTCGCGAAGGCCAGGGTGAAGAGCACCGTCGCCAGGCCCGAGCCACCCCAGGCGATGGCGATGAGCGCCAGCCACTGGGTGAGGTGAAGCCGCCGCAGCGCGGTGATGCTCAGGATCAGCGCCGGGATGGCGTACAGACTCAGGAGCAGGTGCTCGTCCAGCACGATCGCCGGCGCGCTTATGGATCGGGTGAGCGGGACGCGCAGGATGGCGTCGGTCCCCCAGAGGGCGGCCCCGACGGCGACGAGCAACGGCCCGCCCCAGGTGGTGTCCTTCGGAATGCGGTCCATGGAATCCTCCTCCTATCGATGCGGGTCGGTTCGTTTGAACGTCGGGTCGATGCGCTGGATCAGATCCAGGTCTTCGGGGACATCCAGATCGAACGCGGTGCCGGAACCGTAGTAGGCCCGGATGCGCGCGGCGCAGTCTCTGGCCTCCCGCACGTGCTGCCGAAAACTGCCCGCGCCGAACCGGAACGGCAGAAGGTCCGGCGGGCGGAGGTGCAGCGCGTTGGTTCCGGTGCGGGGCCGGTCTGGAGCGACGACGACGGTTCCGTCCTCGGCGCCCAGTCGGCAGATCATCTCGAGGTCCTGGGGCGTGAGCAGGGGGAGATCGCCCGAGAGCACCAGCAACGCGGTGGGGTTCCAGCGCCGCGCCACCCGGCGCGCGTGCTCCAACGCCGCGTTCTGGCCGGCGCCCGGCGTCGCCTCGTCGACGGCAACCGCGCCCGCGGCCTCGGCCGATGTGCGGACCAGGGGGTCCGGGCTCACGACGAGGCAGCGCTGGACCAGCGCGGAGGCGAAAACGGCGGCGAGGACGCGGTCGAGGAGATGGAGGACCAGCTGCGCGCGCTCGGCGGGCGTCAAGCGGTCGGAGAGGCGGCTCTTCGCCTTGGCCAACCCTTTGACCGGGATCACCGCGACTATCTCGGTGACTGCCGCACTCCCGGTCACGTCGTTCGGCCGATCCGCGCGCAAAACGCCAGCACTCGCCGGGCGAGGGCCGGTCGATCGTCGGCGTCCGCCATGACTGTTGGCGCGACCAGGACCCGCATTCCCAGCGCTTCGATGCGCGGGGCGAGTGCGGCGTCCACCTCGTCGATGACCATGCCGTCGATTAGACCCTGGTAGAGCGCGGCGACCCCGTAGGCGGACACCTCGTGCCCCAGGCTCGCCAGCATGCGATCGGCCGGACCACGCAGCGCCCGCCCGCCCACGATCGGGCTGACCGCGACCTTGGGACCGGGATGGGCGTCGAGGCGCTCCCGCATGCCCGACACGGCGAGGATCGGACCGATGCTGACGATCGGGTTCGAGGGACAGACGACGACCGCCGCGGCCTCGGCGAGCGCGCGCCGCACCGCGGCCGAGACCTGCGCGCGCTCGATCCCCCGAAAGACGATGCCGGTCACGGTGTCCGCCTGGTGGCGGTGGACGAAGTAGTCTTGGAAGTCCAGGGTGCCCTCCGGCGTTGCCACCTGCGTCGCCACCGGCTCGTCACACATCGGGAGGATCGCGGCGTTGATTCCGAGCGCCGACGTTAGCTCGGCGGTGACCGCGGTCAACGACGCACCGGCCCGCAGCCGCTCGGTCCGGGCGAGGTGCGTGGCGAGGTCGCGGTCGCCGAGCTGGAGCCAGACGTCCCGCCCGTACCGGCCGAGCATCGCCAGCGCCGCGAAGGTGTCGCCGGCGATGCCCCAGCCGGTGGTCGGGTTGGCGAGGCCGGCGAGGGTGTAGGTGACGGTGTCGAGGTCGGGACAAACCCGCAGGCCGAAGAGATCGAGGTCGTCGGCGGTGTTGACGACGACGGCGAGGTGGTTGGCCGGCAGCGTGCGGTAGAGGCCATCGGCGAGCTTGGCTCCCCCGACGCCCCCGGCGAGCGCGACGATCATGCTCTCTTCCTCCTCGTCAGCAACGTGCGCGTCGGGCACGTCTGCTCACTCAAACCGAACAACCAGGCCCGCCAAGGGCAGCCGCTCGCGCCGTATGGGCTCCTGCGCGGCGTAGCCGAGCGTCACCAGCGCGTGCGGGTGCAGGGTGGCCTCAAGCACCTGCTCGACGCGGGCCCGGGGCACCGGATCGGGACGGTAGGCGCGCACCGACCGGCGGGCACGCACGAGATCCGCAAACGGCAGGTGACGCGGTGGATGGTTCCCCATCGCTCAGGCCACGCCCTGGTCGTGGGTCGAGGGGTGGCGAGCCGCCTGGTAGCGGGGATGAGGAGCCAGACCGTGCCAGGTGACGAGCTTGACAGGGACGATCGTGAACACCCGCCGCGGCTGCATCGCTGTGGCCTCCAGGTAGGACGCGGCGGCCGGGCCGAGGTAGCGTGATGCCAGGCGCGCGGACAACGCAAGGGCACGCTCCGCGCTGCCCGGGCCGGTCAGCGGCTCGGCGTCTCCCTCGACCAGCACGCGTCGCAACGGCGGATGGGGCTCGCTGATCGCGAGCGAGACGCGCGGGTTCTGCTCCAGGTAGCGCGCCCACTCCGCCCGCGCTCGGGGCACCACCCAGAATCGCTCGTTCTCCCAGTGGTACCAGACGGGCACGCTGTAGGGGTAGCCGTTCTCACCCAGACAGGAGAGCGTCGCGAGCCATTCGTCCTCGAGGAATCGCGCGAGCTCGGCCGGGCCGAGCGGCCCAGACGCCTCGGCGTGCCAGACCGGCTCCGGGACGACTCTCCCGGGGATGCTGCTCTCCTCGACGTCGAGCAGCAGCGCGGCCAAGTGGCGACCGGCCAGTCCGAGCGCCCGGAGCGTCTCACGCTGGCGATCGGCCGGACTGGCCGGGCCCGAGGCACCGCTTGCCTGGGCAAGCGCCACGACCGCCTCGGCGGCGTGCTGGATGGCGCGCTGAGCAACGCTCTCGCCGGCCAATTCTCCGAGGTTGGGACCAAGACGATAGCGCCCGGTCGTCGCGTCGCGCACGAGGTAGCCGCGGTGGGCGAGCGTGCGCAGGATGGCCGACACGCTGCTGGGGCTGATCCGCAGCCCCCGGCTGATCTGGCTCAGGGTGAGGCCGTCGGGAACGCTCTCGAGATGCTCGAGCACGTCCAGCGTGCGCAGAACCGCGGGAACCGCCTCGGCGTACCGGGGCGAGCGCGAAGGATTCTGGGATGAAAGCACCGTGTCTCTTTTCAATATCCTGAAATTGACTTCATTCTGCTGAAGAGCATTGTGCCCGAGCACGTCCCTGATGTCAACCCTCCGCTCTGGTGATTCCCCATCGACACAAGGCTCACGTCCTGGCCACGAGTGACTGGAGATCGCCGAGGAGATCGTCAACCGTGAAATCGGTATCCCGGAGTCGGCGCTGGCGTTCCTGGGGATCGAGGCCGTAGGTAGCGAGCGTGTGCGTTCCTCGCAGGATGGGGGCACGTCGTGCGATCGTTGGCTGATTGAATCCATAACACAGGTTGACCATATAGTGCGACGGTGCGGACATGACCTCCCGATAACTCAGATGATCCTGTTTGCCGACCCATTCCTTGTAGATCGCCTCGGCCGGTGGCGAGTAGAACGCGACGACGGTGCAATCGTGGCCAAGCACCGAGTGGTCGCCCAGGATGACCCCACCAACGCCCTCGCGCCAATAGGCGTATTCGTCATCCGGTCAGAGATAGGGGGTCGCGCCGTGCTCGACGCTCCAGGACGAGCTTCCCGTCTCCCGCTGATAGAGCGTCGTCCCGATATGAATCACCGCCCCGCCGAACGGACTGACGATCTGTTCGCGATCGGGTGCGACGAAGGTATAATCGGTCAGTCCCAGTCCCCCCGCGCCATCGCTCAACGATTCCACCATGCGCGCCTGGCGCAGCTGCGCCATCGCTTGCTCGGCCTGCGCCAGCAATCGGATTGCTTGGGAACCGGTCGTTGCGCTCCATTGGCTGGTCGCCTGGATCGTCGTGTCGACGTTGCTGATGCTACCGTTGGAATAGTAAAGCTGGACAGCGGCCCGCCACAGACCCTCTGTGCTCAGCTCGAGACCGCGCCCAACGAACCGTTCGGTCCCGGTCGGCGTCAGCTCCTGGACGTTCGGCGCGGTCCCGGCCAGCTCCAGCGGCGTCAGCTCCAGGTATGCCCGCTGGACGTCGCGCACCGGAACGACATCGCGGCCCACCGAGATGGTGTCCATATTTGCCCCGACGCGGCCCGGGTTGATCACGAGCCGGGCACGCTCGCCGTTGGTCAAGGGGAGAGTCGTCTGGAACGGCTGGGTCCCCAGAGGCAGCTCGCGCGCGGGATCCAGCAGAATCTGTTGCGGCGACCGGGCCGGCGCGAGCGAGGTCAACAGACCGGTGCTGAGCAAGACGACCAGGCCAAGCGCCGCTTCGACTCCAACCGCCCGGAGCGCACCCGCACCGACGAGACGCCGAATCAGCCCGGGAAACGCGGTTAGCTTTCGCCGACCCGTGAGCACCGGCACGGTCACGAAGTGATTCGGCGCCGCCGCTAGGAGCAACGCCAGGATCGCAACGTGCTTCAGCAAGAGACTCTGGCCGTATTTGGAGCCAATGACAAGGAAGACGAAGGTGGCGGCTCCCAGGAGGACCACCGCGCCGAGGTAGACGAGCCAGCGTCCGACCACGCCGGCGATGGTGGCTTCCTGTCCTTGCGCCGCGCCGAGCTTTTGCGCCGGGATCACCGGTAGCTGGGCCGCCTCGCCAACGCCGAACGCGAAGACACCGGCCGTGCTGTGGCCGTCGTCAGCCGAGACCGCATGCCAGACGACCGTATAGGTGCCCGCGGGAAGATGCGGTTTCAGTCTCACCACCATGTGATAGTGATCGTGGGGATCCACCTGGCTCGGACGCGTTTGGATTCCGTGCTTGTGTGCGTCGTACACGACCATGTTCGAGAACAGCGGCTCCAGGTGCTCGCCAAACCAGATCTCCACCGTCGGTGGTGCCTTGGCAACGGTGGCGTTGGGCGAGGGCTCCGAGCGCACTGGATAGGCGTGCGCGAGCGCCGTCGCCGGGGTCAGGAGAATCAGGAGCACCACGATAGCCAGCGCCCAGACGTGAGTGATCCGCGGGACGTCGCAAAGGACGGTCGGATGGGAATCGTGGCGCATCCCGCAGTTCTCCTTCCTTCGGCGGCATGTGAAGAAATGGAGGACGGAGTGATTGTCAGCCGCGCGGACCAGGATCACGACCCCGATGACCGCTTGCCGACGCGCCCGCGGTCGGTAGGGCGACGACGGTTCGATCTCCGAGGCGTCCGATGCCCGAGCGCCGCGGATCGGACCAGAGCTCGCTCGTCGGCAGGCGCGCAATCATGCCGACGTTGTCGTGGGGGCAGGCGTGGATACAGTCCAGGCAGAAGGTACAATCGAGGTTGCCGACCTTTTTCTCCTGGAAGAGCCACAGCTCGCAGCCGTTCTGGACCAGTCGGCCACGGGGGGTGGGTGTTGGCTGGGCGCGCGACTGGTCACCCACGGCCGGCTGAAGGCGGATCAAGGCGGGCTGGAGTTCTTCGCGATCTGGTGCCCGCACTGTCAGAACGAAGCGCCGATTCTGAATCAGATCGACGCCGCGTTTGCCCCCAAGGGCGAGCGCACGGTGTCGATCCTGGCCAGCCCGTATGGCCGCGACTATGACACCAGCGGGGGAACCGACCGCCGGTTGGCGGACCGTGGAGACCTGAGCTGGTTCGACACGACGTTCAAGGTCCAGCACACGACACTGATCGATCCGAGCTTCGCGGTGGTCAATCGGTACGGAGCCAACTCCTACCCGACGATCTACGTCGTCGATAGCAGTAGCACCATTCGCTTTGCCCAGGCCGGCGACGTCGCCTACCAGGACCTCGCGAACGCTCTGACCCAGCTTCACTGACTGGGCGTCTGGTCCAATTTAGTGAGCAGTCGCTCGACTCGGCTCCGCAGCGCGGTCGCGGTGTGATCCGTCGTGGCAATCTGGAAGGGGTCCAGCGGCTGATCCCTCGCGGCAGCGCGCACGGCCAGGTCGTGATCGAGCATGGCGTCCGTGGCGAGTGCCGCGCGTCTGGTGTCGACGTCCGTGCGCCGCAGGCGCCGGGCAGCGCGATCGAGCGCGGCGCGCTGGCGAGCGAGGTAGGTGGCCACCCAGGTGTTGTCGCCCTCCGCCAGCGCGACGAACAAGCTCGTCGAGATCCGATCGCCGACGCGGGGGGAGACGACGAGGTAGTGCAGGATCCAGGCGCTCTCGATCGCCACGGCGCGGCGCGAACTCGCTTGCCACCGCCCCAGACTCTCAGGAACGACCGCTGCGTTCAACCCAAGGCCGATGAGCAGCACCAGGACGAGTGGTACTCCCCACGCGGGAAGCTGGCCGCGACTGCGCTTCACGTGGACGCTTCGCGATCGGTACCGGCCTTCTTCGCGTAGCGTGACGTGAAGACGTGCCAGGCGACGAAGCCAGCAAAGGGAATGCCGCTGCACACCAGATCGACCGGTGTCAATCCGAAGAACGCCGCGGCCACGTCAGCGTAGAGCGTTGGGAGAACGGTCTCCAGCAGGCCGTGGCGCACGGTCTCGTAGGAATACAGGGCGATGGTGGGCACGAGGGTCGTGATCCACTTGAGCGCCGGAGCTGACGAGCGGGGGGCTCGATCTCGGGGGACGTGTCCCATCGACCGTCGCTCACTCCCGCCCGGTGGCCGGTTGACGTCGCCCCAGCTTGCCGGCACCCGGGCGAAGGCCCCCTCGGCGTGTCTGCCATCAGAGTCGCCCCTCGTGCTGCTTCATCGCCTCGCGCGCTGTCGTCCATGACTCTCGGTACCCAGTGTATACCACTGATCCCGCGGTTGTTCAAGTCGGGCGTGTCGGTTGTCGTTGCTGTTGCCCCTCGGATTGCAAGAACTGCTCGATCGCCTTGGTGAAGCCGGCGGCAATCAGGCCCTGGACCTCTGGTTTGACCACGGCGGTGGCCTCCGGGGGATTCGACAGAAACAGCGTCTCGCAGAGGGCACCGGGCATCTGACTCGGGCGGAGACGGCCAGGGATCGCGGGCCCCAGCAACACCAGGTGATTGTAGTTCCCGCTCAACGAGCCGAGGCTTTCCGCCTGAAGGTCCTGATCGTCGGTCGCGCCGCGATCGGGAACGGTGTAGCCGGCTGCCTGCAGAGCACCGATCACACTCTCTTGAATCAGCGTTGCGAAGCGCTTGCTCTGATCAGAAAACGGACGCGCCCCACCGTAGAACGTCTGGATGCCTCCGACGGACGGGTCGTCGTAGGCGTTCAGATGGATGCTGAGCAGCACGTGGGCCCCACTCGCGTTCGCGCGGTCGATCCGTCGTTGCAGATCGGCGAGAACGCCGTCAGGCGTGAGCACAGGGCCGTCATCCGTGTAGTCCGACGGCGTCGAGCCGGGAAGAGAATCGTCCGTGCGGGACAGAGCAACCCTAATGCCGTCGTGCCGGAGTTCGTCGGCGGTCCGCAGGGCGAGGGCGACGTTCTTTTCCTCGACCGTCGTTCCATCATCGGTCGTGCCGATCGTTCCCGTATCGACGCCGCCATGGCCGGGGTCGAGGAAGACCAGCGGATGGGACGTGATGGGATGCGCAACCATCGGGGTCGCGGTTGGGTCTGGCGCGGCGCCGGGCGCCCCGCGAAAGTCGGGCACGGCCTCCACTTTTCCTGGCCCTGGCCGCTGCCAGTCCGCTCGGTTGCGCGCGAGAAACACGTAGCCGACATCCCGGGGCGCTTGGACGCACGCCGCGAGCATGGCGACAACCCGCATCTCTGGTACGATCCCGCGACGATGCCGAAGGTTGCCCAGAAGCTGTCGGCGACGTTCACCCTGCTCGATCCAGCGGACAAAGATTACTTCGCCCAACGCCTTCGGGCCTTTGACGCATCGGAGAAGGCGTTGGACGACCAGATCGCCGCGATGAAGGCAAAAGACGCGGGAACGGCCGTGCTGCCGACCGAGCCTGTTTTCGACTACCTGGCCGAGGCGCTGGGCCTGACCATCGTCGACCAGGAAGGTGCCTTCCAGAAAGCAGTGGAAGAGGGCAACGACCCACCGGCGTCGGCTGTCGCCGAGTTCCGCCAGCAGATCGCCTCGCACATGATCAAGGCCTTCATTTACAACAGTCAGACGGTCACGCCGATCACGACGCAGCTGGAAGACGATGCGAAACAGAACGGGGTGCCCATCGTTCCCGTATCGGAGACTGAACCGGAGGGGAAGACCTACCAGCAATGGATGCTCGATCAACTGGAGACCTTTCAGCAGGCGCTCGGACGATGATGACGGCTGAGCCAACCACGATCACTGCTGCCAATCGCCGAGAACCGGCCCCGCCGCTGGTCGAGGTGAGCGCCGTCACGGTCCGGCTGGGAGACCGAGCCGTCTTGGCCAATGTGTCGGCGACGATCTGGCCCAACGAGTTCGTGGGAATCATCGGTCCGAATGGCGCGGGAAAAAGCACTCTCCTCCGGCTCCTGCTCGGGCTGATCCGCCCAACGGAGGGAGCGGTCCGGTTTCAGGGTGCCCCGCTCCGCCGCGGCAATCCCCGCGTGGGCTACTGTCCGCAGGACCGCTCCTTCGACCGGGACCTGCCGATCACCGGCCGCGCGTTCGTCGGTTTTGGGCTCGACGGGCACCACTGGGGCGTCAGCCTGCCGTATGCACAGCGCCGCGGGCAGATCGACGCCGTGCTTAACGCGGTTGGGGCCGGTCATCTGGGGGATGCTCCGTTGGGGCAACTCTCGGGGGGCGAGCAGCAGCGTCTCGCCATCGCTCAGGCGCTCCTGGGCCAGCCGTCGCTGCTGCTGCTCGACGAGCCGCTGGCG
>DATLRG010000351.1:0-4242 GCA_035534795.1 Chloroflexota bacterium | reverse complement strand
TGGGAGATGTGCTACGCACATCTCCCACCAACGGTCACCTTTCAGATACCCTCGAGGGATCATCGCGGCCGGTCCGGCAAGCGCATGAGCGCTATTTTCATCCAGCCCCCTGCGCATCGTCAACCAGCACCAACCCATTCGGGGCCTCACTGCCGGCCACTTCGTGCGCCCCGCGACTCTGCCTGATACCACGATTCAGCCGCCTTCGCGTTCCACGATCTGACCGATCTGGATGACCAATCTGGCTGCTTGATCTTTTGGCAGAAGCGCGCTAATCTGGTTGGTGAGAGTGAGTGATTTGGAGTTGTTGAGAACGCCGCGTTTCGGCGTTGCAACTTCAGGGTTATACTCAGTGAAACGTCCGAGCCGAGTCGCTCGTTACAACACTCGTGGAGACGAACGATCACGGTACGGCGACTTCCCCCCATCACGGACACCACTGTGGTCGGCTGCTGGCAGGCCAATCGGGGATCCGTGTCGATCATCAGGCGTCGAGGTGGACGAAGTGGCCCGTTATGATCTGTCGCAACATCGCTCCTGGTTGACCGTGGTCCTCCTCGCCGCGACCTGTATCCTTGGGATTGTTGGCTGTTCGGCCAGTAAGTCCCCGGCGGCGATCGGCAACGGGCCGCCGCCGGCTGCGAACGTGACGCAACCGCAGAGCACGCCAGTGGGCCGAGCGGCAGAGCCCGCCGCGCTACCCACGATCGCATCGACGATCACTCCGGTGCCGACCGTGGCCGCCGCGATCGACCTGACTCAGCAGACTCTCGACGGCAAGCCCTTGACGACCAACGATTGGAGCCTGACCGGCGTCGTCGTGATCTTCCGGGCGCCGGCGGTCCCGGGAGCGGCGCTGGTCCCGCAGATCGAAGTAGCGAAGCTCGGTCAACCGTTCCAGGGTGTCCCGACGACCCAGGGTCCGCCGGTCCCGGCGACGACCGATACGATCAACGCTCAGATTCCTCTGACCAAGCTCGCCCCGGGCCAGTACACCTGGCAGGCCCGTTTTCAGGATGCCGAGACCAAGCAGGCCGGTGCCTGGACCGGCTTTGCGAACGGACAGGCCGCGTTTGGCATCGTCGACAGCGCGCCGTCAGTCCAGGGCCTCGCGGTGACGGGCACCAGGCACACGATCGACAGCGTTCCGGCCGTCGGCCCAAACGACCAGCCTGGCCTGAGCTGGGCCGTGTCAACTGACCAGCCGCTCGCGATCGATCACCTGGCGTATCTGGCCGACCACCAGGAAAAAGCGCCGGCACTCGCACCGGCGAAGAGCACTGTCCTCCCGGCCGGTTCCCAGTCCGCGCCTTTGCCCACGCTTGACGACGGCACTTGGTACGTCCACCTCTGGGCCCTGGACAAAGCGGGCCAATCCAGCCCACCACAGACGGTCGCGGTCTCCATCATGCGAACGGCCGTCCACCTCGACGATGTGCTCTACCGGAGCTGGGCGACCAACCCGCTCTATCAGTCCGTCCCGATTCACTTTACCGTGTCTCGCGCCGCGAACGTGACGATCTCGATTCTCCCGTCCGCCTCGACGGATCTGGTGCGCTCGTTCAGCCTCGGTCGCCAGCCGGCGCGCCAACAGATCGGCGTCAATTGGGATGGCAAGGACAGCAAGGGAAAGATCGTCGCGCCCGGCTCCTACCGTTTCCTCGTCGACACCGTGGACGACGTCGGAAATCAGACGCAGGCCCTGTACAGCGGCATTAACATCAGCGATAAGGTCATCAAGGTCTCACTCGGCACCCAGTCCCTGACCGCGTACGAGGGCAACAAGCCCTTCCTCACCACACCGGTCACGAGTGGCGGGGCCGACATCCCGACTCCAACGGGGCAGTTCGAGATCATCGAGAAGTCAAACCCGTTCATCTTCCATTCCCCGTTCCCCAAGGGCAACAAGTTCTGGTATCCCGACGTCAAGTCGAACTACGCCATGCTCTTTGACCAGCCGGATGCCGATTTCATCCACGATGCGCCCTGGCGAAACAAGTTCGGGCCCGGCACCAACGGACCGGGCATCCCCGGCCAGGTGTATACTGGATCGCACGGCTGCGTCGAAACTCCGGAAAGCGTCTGGCCGCGTCTGTTCACTTGGACGGCGACGGGAACGCCGGTCGTCATCACGCAGTAAAGCGCGATGATCGCTGCAAAAGAGATGCTATTTGGCGTTGCCAGCGCCGACCACCAGTGTGAGGCGTTTGACCCCGAACGGCCGGACGTCTGGGATTGGTGGGAGGCGTCGGGCAAAGTCCCCCAGGTGCGCGGGCGAGCAACCGACTTCTGGAACCGGTTCGAGGAGGACGTCGAGCTGGCCCGTGGTCTGGGCTGTAGCGCGTTCCGATTCTCGATCGCCTGGTCACGGGTCGAGCCGCGCCCGGGCGAGCCGGACTCGCGGGCCCTCGATCACTACGCGAGCGTCGTGGACTGCATCCGCCGGCACGGGATGACTCCGGTCGTGACCTTGCTCCACATGGCGTGGCCGCTCCACGTTCAGGAGCGGGGTGGGTTGCTCGCACCCGAGTTCCCTGGCTGGTTCCGGCGATACGCCGGTTGGGTTGGCGAGGCACTCGGCGGCAAGGTGCCGTACTGGCTCACCTTTAACGAACCAGATGGCCTGATCACCGACGGATTCACCTCACTCGGCGCGGCGTTTCCGCCTGGTCCACGGCCGAACGGGACCTTTGCCGAGATGATGGCCGACGTTCGCCGCGCGATGACCGCTATTTTCCTGGCACACAGCGCCGCGCGTGACGCACTTCGCTCTGGTCCGGGCGGCGAGACGAATCTGGTTTCTGCTAATACCTACGCGAACGGCTTGCCGATCTGGATTCAGCAGATTCTCGACGCGATTCCGGCCGGGTTGGTCGAGCATCACGTCCAGAACGAGCAACACTTCCTCGAGTGGTTCGCCGAGCACGGTAGCCGCCCCCTCGGCGCGTACTCGGGTTTCGAGAGCGGCCGATGGGAAGCGACCAACCGCCGGTTCGGCCTGCTTGGATCGGTCACGTCCGATCTGTTGCAGCACCTGCGCTCGTTGACCGAGCAGGGCATCGGGCGTGCCTTGACCGTGGAGATGGCGCTCTTCGAGGCCAACTGGTTCGAGATGGGAATGCTGGGGCAGCTTCCCGCGTTCCTCTGTCCGACCGAGTGCCACATCGCTCTCGACTACGCGGCCTTTGACTTCTATTTCGCCGTGCCGCACGTCTGGAGCGTCGGGGCGTTCGAGCGGCTGGCCACCGTGGGACGACGTCGCTTCTTCGAGCAGGCGCCAGTCTACGCCCCTCGACTCTACGAAAGCCTTCGCTACGAACAGAGCCTCTTTCCGGGCCTCCCAATCATGATCATGGAGAACGGCATCGTCAACCAGCGGAGCGCCAGCGCGCAGCTAGGTAAGGCTCCAGCCGCGGATGCCGTCGAGATGGCCGAATACGTGGCGGAACACGTCGATCAGGTCGCCCGGGCGCGCGCCGACGGCGTCAACGTGCAAGGGTACCACGTCTGGAGCATTACCTCGAACCGCGAATGGGGCTTGCCCTTCGACCAGCGGTCCGATTTCGGGCTGTATCACGTCGACCTCGATCACGACCCGACCCTGCGTCGCGTCGAAACCTCCGCGGCGTCGGTCTACCGAGGCATCATTCGGCGGTTGCGGTCCGCGGAGCGGTGAGGATCGATGCTCAGAAGCTTTCAAGGCACGACCCCGACCATCGCGTCCGACGCGTTCGTGGCGGACAGCGCGGTCCTGATCGGCGCGACGACCCTTCACAATGGCGCGAGCGTCTGGTTTAACGCCGTCCTGCGGGCAGATAGCGAGCCGATCACCATCGGCCGGTGCTCGAACGTGCAGGACAACTCGACCTTGCACGTCGATCCGGGCCTTCCCTGCGTCATCGGCGAGTACGTCACGATTGGCCACAACGCGGTCGTCCACGCCTGCGTCGTCGAGGATAACGTTCTGATCGGCATGCACGCCACCGTTCTGAGTGGCGCTGTCGTCGGGCGGGACAGCATCGTCGGGGCGAACGCGCTGGTCACCGAGAACGCGCGGATCCCGCCCGGCTCGCTCGTTCTCGGCGTACCCGGGAAAGTCGTTCGCTCGCTTCGCCCCGAGGAGGTCGCGGGCATCCGCCGCTCCGCCGAGGGCTACGTGCGAAGAGCGCAGCAGTACCGCTAAAGTAGATTTCAGATTGGTTTGGCTGGCTTGCCGAGGCACAGCATCAACGAGCGAAAGTC
>DATLRG010000350.1:0-4732 GCA_035534795.1 Chloroflexota bacterium | reverse complement strand
CAGCGTGGACCAAGTTCACAAAGGAGTAGCTCGATCTGCCTGACAGAACGAGCAGACAAACGATCCATGGAAAGTACCCTCGTCGCGATCAAGCCCGATGGCGTGCAGCGAGGCCTGGTCGGCCCGATTCTGACGCGCTTCGAGCAGAAGGGGTTTCGGGTTCTCGCCCTGAAAATGCTGACCGTCCCGCGCGAGCTCGCCGAGAAGCATTACGCCGTCCACCAGGGCAAGTTCTTCTACGCCGACCTGGTCAGCTACATCGGCTCCGGTCCGGTCGTCGCCATGGTGCTCGAAGGGGTCGAGGCGATCAAAGCGGTCCGCCTGATGGTGGGCGCGACCCGTCCCTACGAGGCCGCACCGGGCACGATCCGCGGAGACTACGCCCTGACCGGCCTCCGCAACCTGATCCACGCCTCGGACAGTCCGGAAACCGCCCAGGCCGAGATCGCCCTCTGGTTCCAGCCCAACGAGCTGCAGACCTACACGCGAGAAATCGATCGCTGGATCTACGAGTGAACGAGTGATGAGTGGAGACCGGGATCTCGGTCTTCACTCCGTCCTGATCACTTGTCACTCATCACTGATCACTCATACACTCGTTCACGCCCCGTACTTCTCCAGCTTCAGCGCGTTGCCCAGCAGCATGAGCATGACCTGCAACGCGGGGAACCGGCCGAGCGTTCCCTGCTGGCAGGCGCGCTCGGTGAAGTGCTCGACGCTATCGGGAATCTCGTAGCGGGACCGCAGCATAAATGGCACGGGCTGCCAACCGTGCGATCGCAGGACCGAGGGCGTGCTGTGGTCGCCGGTCACCGCCACGACGTCCGGCACCAGCGCGAGCAGGGCCGGCAGCGACCGGTCCACGTCCTCGATCGCGTCGACCTTCGCCATGAAGTCGCCGTCCTCGCCGGCCGTGTCGGTGTACTTGTAGTGCAGGAAAACGAAGTCGTAGTTCGCCCAGTTCTCGCGGACGGTGGCGACCTCATCGGCGAACGTCTCGCCGGTCGGCAACACGTCCATGCCCACCAGACGGCCCAGGCCACGGTACATCGGGTAGGTGGCCACGACCGCGGCACGCAGCTTGTAGAGCTCGCCAAACCGCGGCAGGTGCGGGTATTTGGCGAAGCCGCGCATGAGGACGTCGTTCGCGGGATCGTGGCTCTTCAGAGCCCTGGCCGCGGCGGCGATGAACTGGTTGACCAGGTTCGCGGTGTGCTGCGCCGCGGGATCCAACGGCGTCACCGGCAGCGGCGGCACGCCCGTCCGCTGGGGATCGGTATCGGTGATCCTGGCCGAGAGGTCCGGCCCACGGAAAACGACAACCGCCCGGTGCATGCTCTCGGTCTCGACGAAGATCTCAACGCCGGGGACCCTGATCTGTCGCAACAGACCGACGAGCTGGCGATTCGTCTCGGTGGAGATGCGTCCGGCCCGGCGGTCGGTGACGATCCCTTCGTCGTTGACCGTGGCGAAGTTGATCCGGGCCGCGAGGTCGGTTGGCTCCAGCGGAAAGCCGATGCCGAGCGCGGAGAGCACGCCCCGCCCGACGAGGCAGGTGATCGGATCGTACCCAAAGAGCGCCAGGTGAGCCGGCCCGCTCCCCGGCGTGATCCCCGGCGCGACCGGCACGCTCAGCCCACAGATCGAGGCGCGCGCCAGCGCGTCCAGGTTTGGTTTGGTCGCGGTCGCCAGCTCGGTCAGGCCCGTCTCCGGGCGCGGCAGCCCGCCTAATCCATCCATCACCAGCAACAGGATCTTACTGGGCGTCTGGATCGACAGCTCTTCGATCAGGTCGAATGGGATCATAACTCACTCTCTATCTCGTCAAAACTCTCCTGGAGGTACGGGAAGGCCAGCCAGATCGTGGCCAGGCCGAAGAGCGTGCCGGTGATTCCGCGCAGCAGCCAGGTGCTCTCACGCCAGCCAAAGAGCTGGGTAAAGCCGTCGACGGCCATCGGCAGAATCAGCACCAGATACCAGCGCCAGGGGAGTGGACGCATCCCGCGACGACGGAAGCGGACGTAGGCAAGCCCGGCCAACGCCATCGAGCAGTAGATGGCAGTATTCCGCTCGCAATAGGCCATCTGGTGGCCGAAAATGAAGTACGAGCGCGAGGGCATTTGATGGCAGGTCAGCGAGTACGCCACGAAGATGGCGTTGGACACGCCCTCGAAGCCGATCGCGGCGAGGATCGGGGCGAGGACCGGCAGCGTCGAGAAAACGATCAACAGCGTGTTCGCGACGAAGAGCCAGTGCCGACACCCAGACCGCACCGCCGCGGTCAATGCCTCCCGGACAGCGTCGTCGCGCGACCGAGACTCCTCCTGCCGCGTCACCCCGGGATCACGCCCAGCATCGGCGTTCCCGTCGACCGCTTCGACGCGATGCACTTTCATCATTCCAACCCCTGACTCCTGACTCGACCTACTGGAGCCCCGGTCCAACTCCATGATACGCCGTGCCATAGGGGCGACCCGCGTAGTAGGAGATGGACTGCGCGCTGTGATGATCGAACGCGGCGCGGATGCGCTCGCCAACCGTCCGGTCGGCGACGCCGACGAGAACGAGGACCTTGCCGGCCTTCAGCAGGTCGCTGTAGATCAGCGCGTCACGCTGGGGAATGCCCTGCATCACCAGCGCGCCGGTGGGGCTGGTGCTGGGCGAGCTGGCGAGAATCTCCCCGAGCGGCCCGCTCGCGGTCAGCTTGCCAACGCTCCCCTCGTCGAGCGTCTTCAGCTCGCCCAGCCAGTTTCCCTTCTTTCCCAGAGCACCGAGGATTCCTCGCCGACGTTCCGGCACCGTGAGCGTCGCGACGACCTCCACCTTCCCCACCACCGAGACGTCGAGCCCGCGAACCCCCAGACGCTGCAGATCGACCAGCAAATTCTCGACGTCGCTCGTTCGGTCGAACGCGCCAATCACGGCGCGGCTCGCCAGACGGATCAGCCTCATGCATTTCTCCCGTATTCTTGGACCTAGCCGCGCTGGCAGTGGTGCCGCTGCGCCTCCTCGACAGCACGGCGCACGACCTCGGCCGATGGGGGAACGTAGAGCACGGTCCCGGGCCGCAGATCGTACGGGTCCAAGATCACATCCTGATTTGCGTTCAAAATATCGGTGAACGCCTTGGGATCACCATACACCTTCTCGGCGATCGACACCAACGTGTCGCCTGGCTGAACAACGTACTCTTTGATCACGGCTCCTCCCGACGCGATTGATCGCGCCAGGGGGGACACGTTCCGTGCCACCGCTCAGTTGGGAGAGCGTCCGCGCATGACCATGATCTCCACGACGTCACGCTGGCACTGCTCGCACAACAGGACCCGGTCGGCGTGCTCCTGCTCGGCCGCCAGCACCAACTGCTCGACTGTCGCAGCGCGATGCATCACGCAGCGATGGGCGCAGGACCGCTGGTCGAAACCGGTGACGAGGCCGGTCTGGCGCGACCGCGACGGCAGGCCGAGAACTTCCCCGAACTGGTGCAAAACCAATCGGCGCAAGGCGCGCTCGCGCTGCTCGGGTCGCACCAGGCCGCGCAATCGGAACACCGACAGCACGGTCGCCAGCTCCGGTACCGATGCACCCAACGCGAACTCGGCGCATCCCTCACTGGCCGGGGCCGGCGCGCTGTCGACGAGGTCGCGGTCGATCAGCGCGACGTCCCAGTGCGGACTCGCCTTCTGCCAGGGCTCCTCGCGCACCAACTCCAGGAATCGCGCGCCGATCACCTGCTGGCGCGTGGCATCGAAGCTGTTGTCGATGTACCAGTGCGTTCCCCAGTAGGGACTGCCTTCCGGCTGCGACGGAATGTACCACGTGCCGAACGGGCGGATGGTGGTCGGCGGCAGCGCCAGGCCGGCTCGGTGCCCGATCGAGTACACCAGGCGCAGAAAATCGCGGACGGCCGAGACGGCGAGTTGCGCCTCGGCGGTATCCACGCCCTGCGTCCACATGATCGACACTGGCTTCATCGCGATCCCTGTTACTACTGAGCAACGCGCGCAACGCACCACGCCAAGGGCGCAACCACTCCGGTCACTTCTCCGAGATCGTGACGCTCTCGATGCGAATGTCCTGCGTGGGCACAGACTTCTCGCCACTCGGCCCGGCGCTCACCGGCACACTGGCGATCTTGTCCAGAACGTCGAGCCCCGCGGTGAGCTTGCCGAAAATCGTGTAGTTCGGCGGCAAGGGGTAATCCTGCTGAACGATGAAAAACTGGCTACCGTTCGTGTTGGGGCCGGCGTTGGCCATCGCCAGCGTCCCGCGCGTGTACGGCCGGGTGACCTTCTCGTCCTGGAAGCGGTAGCCGGGGCCGCCGGCACCGGTGCCGGTCGGATCGCCGGTCTGGACCATGAAGCCCTTGATGATCCGGTGGAACTTCACGTTATCGTAAAAGTGCTGGTTGGCCAGGAACACGAAGTTGTTCACCGTGATCGGCGCGTCTTTCGCGTAGAGCTCGGCGGTCATGTCGCCGAGCGACGTCTTGATCGTGGCGGTGTACTGCTTGTTCTGGTCGAGCGTCATCGGGGGCGGGGACGTCCATTGCTTGGGCAAGGCGTTCTCTCCAGTGCTCGGCGTCGCGGTCGGTTGCGGCGCCGCGGCCGCCTGACAGGCGCTCAAGCTAAGAATTGCTAGCAGGCAGCCAGCTAGCCATAATCCACGCAAACGCATCGCTCCGTTAGAGCGTCAGGGAGGGAATGATGGGATCGGCATGCTGGGAAAGCGG
>DATLRG010000349.1:0-6203 GCA_035534795.1 Chloroflexota bacterium | reverse complement strand
AAAATTGGCCCGTCGGGCCAATTTTCCCCACACCTCATCCAGCCGTTCCCGCGCGCCACTCTACGAGCCGTGCGCACCGACCGCGACCAATGCGTCGACCTGCCTGATGACCTTCTCGAAAGCCGTGACGACCTGCGCCATGGTGTCCTCGTCGCCGAGCAACACTTCTTGCGGCACGCTCAGCCCACGGCCGGCCAGGTCCTCCGCGACCGGACAATGGACCGCGGCGTAGTCGATCGCCTCGGCCGGGTGCGGGATGCGCGCGGCGCGGCCCGGCGGTCCGAAGCGCCGCTCCGCGAAGACTGGATGCCGGTAGAGCGGCACCGGCGACCGCGCGCCGCACGGGACACCCTCGGCGACGAGCGCCGCGGCGAAGGCCTCGGCGGGGACACCATGCATCTTCGCCGCATCGTAGCGAAGCGACGGGTAGAGATAGCTTTGCCGGGTGATCCGCGGGTCGGAGCGTGGGAAGCGCACGCCGCCGCCGAGCTCCTCCAGTTTTGCGCTCAGGGTGGCAACGTTCGCCGACTTTCGCTCGATCAGCGCGTCGAGGCGGCTCAGTTGCACCCGGGCGATCGCCGCCTGGAACTCGCTCATGCGGTAGTTCCAGCCGGCCGCCACGAACTGGCTCCCCTCGGCGCCCAGGCCCCGGCCGTCGTTGTGGTAGACGTAGGCCAGGTCGGCGAGGCTATCGTCGTCGGTCAGGATGATACCGCCCTCGCCCGGCGTGACTTGCTTTTCCTGCTGGAGGCTGAACGCCGACAGCGCGGCCCAGGCTGGCAGCTTCTTGCCGCGCCACTCCGAGCCGTGGGCGTGCGCGGCGTCGGCGACGATCGGGATGCCGTGGCGCCGCGCGATCTCGGTCAGCCGGTCCATGTCGGCGGGATGGCCGCCGGAGTGCATCGGCACGATCAGTTTGGTGTGGCTGGTGATCGCGGCCTCGACGGCGTCGGGCGAGATGCAGCGCGACTCGGCATCGACGTCGACGAAGATCGGCACCCCGCCAAGCTGCAAGATCGGCGAGGCCGTGGCGATGAACGTCAGGCAGGGGATAATCACCTCGTCGCCCAGGCCGACTCCGGCCGTTCGGTAGGCGACGTGCAGCGCATCGGTCCCGCTGCCGACGGCGACTGCCCGCTTCACGCCATGGTAGGTGGCGAACTCCTGCTCGAACTGGTAGACCTGCGAGGTCGTCGGATCGTCCCGGTAGTAGAGCGGCGCGCTGGACCAGTGCCGCGTTTTCAGCACCGCCAGCAGCGCCTGCTCCTCGCGCTCGTCGTAATCGGGCCAGGCTGGAAATGGCCGCGTCCGGGCGGGCGCACCACCGCGGATTGCCAGGGTTGGCATGGGGAATCTCCTTCGTTTTGTCACGGTGAAAACCGTGGGGGTTGCGCCGCAACCCCCACGGTTTTCACCGTGACTGTGATTTAGCGCCGCCCGCGGGAGGCCGGGGGTGAGGCTGCCGCCCCCACCGCTTCGTGGGCGTGCTCGCGGACCTTCTGCGCGGCGCGCGCGACGTCTGCGACGTCGTCGGCCGTGCCCAGCAAAATGTGCTGTTCGAGAGCGACGCCCGTCCGTTCGGCGACGTCTTCGGCGACCGGACAGGAGACCTCCGAGTAATCGACCAGGCCATTTGGACCGGGAATGACCGCCGGCGCGCTGCGGACCGGATTCGCACCGAACAACGGGTTCTTGTAGACGAGCTGCCCGCGGACCGACCCGCAGGGGATGCCTTCCGCCCTCATCGCCTTGCAGAAATCGTCGCGGCTCAGTCCGTCGAACCGGTCCGGATCGTAGCGGAAATGGTAGATGTAGTACGCCTGCCGGTCGACGCCCGGCTCGCGCCGAAGCGGCGCCAGCCCGTCGATCCGGGCGAGCTGGCTGTCGAGGATGCGCGCGTTCGCGGCCCGGCGCGCCGTCAGCTCGTCCAGGCGGCTCAGTTGCGCGACGAGCATCGCCGCCTGCAAGTCGGTCAGTCGGAAGTTGTAGCCGAAGGGGTGTTCGACCAGTGTCTCGTCGTCCTTCCGAATCCGCCCGCAGTTGATCAGCGAGGCAGACAGTTCGGCCAGGTGCCGGTCGTTGGTGAGGATGCAGCCGCCTTCGCCCGACGTGACCACCTTGCTCTGCTGGAAGCTGAACGCGCCGAGGTCGCCCCAGGAGCCGACCCCGCGCCCGCGCCACTGCGCGCCGTGGGCGTGCGCGCAGTCTTCGATCACGGCCAGGTGATGCTTGCGCGCGACCGCGAGCACCGCGTCGAGGTTGACCGGCAAGCCGCCGAGGTGGACCGGGACGATCGCTTTCGTCCGCGACGTGATCGACGCTTCCAGCCTGGCGACGTCGAGGTTGAACGTATCCGGCTCGACGTCGCAGAACACGGCGATTGCGCCGAGGTAGAGAGCGGCCTGGGGCGTGGCGATCCAGGTCAGGGCCGGCACGATCACCTCGTCACCCGCCCCGACCCCGACCGCTCGCAGGCTGACCTGGAGCGCCGCGGTGCCGTTCATGACCGGGACGCCGTAGGTGGCATTCTGGAGCCGCGCGAACGTCGTGGCGAACTCCTGGCACTTCGTGCCAGGGATGCCTCCCCAATTGCCGCTCTTGACGACCTCCGTTACCTGGTCGAGCTCGCGTTGATCCCAGATCGGCCAGGAAGGAAACTGCGCCGTTCGCACCGCCTCTCCCCCGTTGATCGCCAATGTAGCCATGCGTCCCTCCACGTTATCCTTTCAGGCCCGTCAGCACGGTGCCCTGGATGAAAGTACGTTGCGCGAAGAAGAAGACGATCAGGCACGGGATCATCGCCATCACCGATGCCGCCATCATCTGGTTCCACGGCGTCGAGCCATGCTCGGTGAGGAAAAAGTTGAGACCGACGGGAATGGTGTACTTCGTCATCGTATTCAGGTAGATCAAGGGGCCTTCGAAGGAGTTCCAGCTATTGAAGAAGGCGAAGATCGCGACTGTCGCCAGGGCTGGCTTGGAGAGGGGCAGAATGATTCGCCAGTAGATGCCGGTGTAGCCACTGCCGTCGATCTTGGCGGCATCGTCGAGCTCCAGCGGTATGGTCATGTAGAACTGGCGCAGCAGGAAAACCGAGAAAGCGTCGGCGAAATAAGACGGAACGATCAGCGGGTTATACGTATCCACCCAGCCGAGAGCCTTGAAGATGAGGTAGGTTGGGACGAGGGTGACCTCGGCCGGGAGCATCATCGTGCTCAGCAAGGCCAGGAACATGAGGTCGCGCCCGCGCGCCCGAAGCCGGGCAAAGGCAAATGCCACGAGCGAGGACGACACGACAGTGCCGATCACGACCAGCAGGGTGATGTGGGCGCTGTTCACCGCGTAAATCAGAAACGGAATCGTCTGGGTCGCCTGGACGTAGGTGGAGAGAACAATCTTCGAGGGGATCCACCGGATCGGTACCAGGAAGACCTCGCCGTTGGACTTGACCGACGTCGACAGCATCCAGGCGAGCGGAATCAGTGTGACGATCGCGCCGATCGCTATGATGACCGCGGAGACACCAATCTGCACCGAGTGACGGACACTCTTCCGTCCAAGGAGCCTGACGACGCCGGTCGCCGGCGCGGTCGATACGTCAGTCGCCATCAGATCCCTCCATCACCCCGGCCACCTTCGTAGTAAACCCAGTAGGGAGAGGAGCGGACGACCAGTAAGCTCAGGGCAAGAATGATGAAGAACATGAGCCAGGCCAGAGCGGAGGCATACCCCATCTTGAAGTACCGGAAGGCGTTGTTGTAGAGGTAGAGACCATAGAAGAGACTGGCATTCGCCGGTCCGCCGTTGGTCATCACGTACGCGGGCGTGAAGATTTGGAACGAGCCAATCACGCCAATGATCGCGTTGAAGAAGATAATCGGCGTAATCATCGGAATCGTGACGTGGGTGAACTTCGACCACGGACCGGCTCCGTCGAGCTCGGCCGCCTCGTACAGGTGCTGCGGGATGCCCTGGAGACCGGCGAGATAGATGATCATGGGAGCGCCGATCGTCCAGAGGCTCATCAAGACGAACGCGGGGATGACCCAGGACTCGCTGAAGAGCCACTTCGGCCCCGTAATGCCGACGAAGGCGAGGGCGTTATTGAGGATCCCGAAGTCCGGGTTCAGAATCCACATCCAGAGCAGCGCGACCGGGACGCCGGCAATGACCGCCGGCATGTAGTAGATCGTGCGAAATCCGGCGATCCCCCGAACCTTCTGGTTCATCAGCAGCGCGAGCACGAACGCCGTGATCAGCCCGAGGGGAATCGCACCCAATGAGTAGAGGCCGGTGACTTTCAGAGACTGCCAGACCAGGTCGTCGTTGGTGAGGAGCTGAACGTAGTTGTCCAGACCAGAAAACGACGGCGGCGTGATGATGTCATAGTCGGCGAAGCTGAGCAAGAGCGAGATGACCATCGGGCCGGCGATCCAGATGATGAATCCAATCAGCCACGGACTGGCAAAGAGGTAAAAGGCGAGTTCTTCCCGCCGCGCGAGTGAGCCCCGGCGCGGCGAACTCCGGGCGTTCGCGATTCGGGCCACGATCGCAGCCTCCCTCTTTCTGTTCTCGACGGTCAGGTGCTGTCAGCTCGCCCCTTTGGTTGTTTCGGCAATCTGCTGGTCGACCTTTGGCTTCATCGCGGTGATCGCGGCGGTTGCCGTTAGCTGGCCAAGGTAGACTTTGTCGATCTGCGGCTGAATTCCCTCGTCGTTGATCGGCGAGAAGTTCACCGTGAAGTTGTCCGGGGTGACGAACTGCAGCGGTACCGCATTCACCGCGACGCTGAGCTGGTCCGCGACTTTTGGCATCTTGTCCTTCCAGGTCTGGATCCACTGCTGGCCAAGCGACTGGTGGCTGGGAATCGGCCCGTAGGACATCGGATAGATCTTCTCGCCGTCGACGCTGACCATGTGCTTCATGAACGCCCAGGAGCCCTCCGGATTGGCGGCTTTCGCGAACATCGAATATTCGTCCACCCAGATGCCGCAATGCGCGGGCAGCGTCGTCGGATGCGGCCACGCGGCCATGCCCCACTCGAACGACGTGATCTGGGCATACTGGGCGAGATTGCCGATAGAGTTCGGGCTCATCGCCAGCTTGCCGCTCATGAACAGGTCCGGGGCGCCCGCCATACTCGACTGTTCCGCCGCCGCGGTCGGCGCGACGTTGAGCTTGTTGGCAGCATCCGCCCAGTACTGTAGCGCTTCAGCCACGGCCGGATCGGGCTGGAACTTTGAGACCCAGCCGCTGTCGGCCCAGTCCTGATTGAACCACCACCCGCCGTGCGTCCAGCCGGAGAAGAAATCGCGGCTGTCGCCGGGGAGGCCGGCCCCGAACTGCGTCGCCCTGCCACCCGCGGTGACCGTGAGCGCCTTCGCCGTTTCGAGGTACTTGTCCCAGGTCCAGGTCGCGTCCTTCCAATCCTGGGGTGGGTAGGGCAGCTTCGCATTGTCGAAGAGCGTCTTGTTGTAGAACAAGACCCAGGCCCACTCCGAGATGGGGAGAGCCTCCTGATGGCCCTTCCACTGCGAGCCTTTCAGCCCGCGTGGGTAGAAATCGCTCAGGTCGTAGTTATCGCTCTTGATCAGCGGATCGAGGTCCATGTTCAGCCCTTTGGCCGAGTAGTACTTGAAGCCTCGATCAGACGCCGGGAACCAGAGCGATGGTGGATTGCCGGCCGCGATCATCAGATCGGTCTTCTGGTTGTACTGGTTTCCAGGTACGAAGACGGGGTTGACCGTGATGCTGGGGTTATTCTTCTGAAAGAGCGCGATGTCGTCTTTGAGGAACTGGATCTCGTTCGCGCTGGAGCGGAGCAGCGGAACGACCGGGGCGCCATTGGCTGCCTGCGGTGCGGCCTGGGCGGTGGGCTGGGCGGTCGGGGATGCTGGTGCGGCGGCGGTCGTCGGGGCAGCCGCCGCTGCCGCGGCCGTGGGCGTCGCCGCTGGCGCGGCCGCGGCGGCCGGTGCAGCGGTAGCGGGCGGCTTCGTGGGCGCGGCGGCCGACTGGGCCGGGGCCGCCGTCGGCGCGGGCGCGGCCGGCTGCGAGCACGCCGCGACAAGCAGGCTTCCGACAGCGAAGCTACTGGCGAGAAGGCGACGCCGAGTTATGGACCGCGGGTGAAGCTGGCTGGACGAATCCATCGTGATACCTCCTCATCGACACTCTCTATAGTCTTGCCATCATCGTCTTGGCAC
>DATLRG010000348.1:0-4741 GCA_035534795.1 Chloroflexota bacterium | reverse complement strand
TGGGGGAGCTTGTCTCCTGCCCGTTCCCACCCGGCGGTAGGAGACAAGCTCCCCCACCACCCAGCCTCCCCACTCCCTGCCCTACGGAACGCAGCCCGCGGCGCGGATCTACCCCTTTGACGCGCGGGTTGGAGGGTGAGGCCCTCCACCAGGAGGGTAGTGCGAGCGGGCGAGCGGCTGGGACGCAGGCGACGATCACCAGCAACGCCAGTCCGATCCCGCTCGCGGTCACGGCGACCTGTTGGAAGGGACCGACGACCCACGGCACGCCGGCTTCCCAGATGGTCTGCGAACGATCGTAGCCGACGGATAGGGCCGCGATCAGAGCGATCGAGGGACCAAGCCAGGTCACAATCAGCTTAGCGCTCACACGATCTCCTGACCCACCACCAGGCGGGTGCAACGCTCAGCAGCATCGCCAACGGTGCGACGCCCCACCAAATCCCGAGCAGGATGCTCGTCGACGGCGGCGGTCCGGTCGGCGGGACCGGCTGAGCTGCTTCCCAGACTTGCACGTCATCCGAGAGAGTGGTGCGCTCGCGCCAGCCGGCCTGTGCCAGGATCTGCTCGTACGCTGGGTCCCGGGTGAATGCCCAGCGGAGGCTGTAGGGCCGCGGGTCCGACAGCAGTTGGCGCAGCGTCCGCGCGGCCGGGTCCCAGAGCAGCGAGAAGTCGATCTGCGCGATGCCGCTCTGGGTCAAGATGGGCAGCCGCCGCGCGGTGTAGTAATCTCCGTCCAGAGTGCCGGCGTCGGCCGACGCGTTCAGCAGGGCCGCCTGGTCTCCCATGCCGAGCGTCAGGTAGCGCCAGCGCTGGTTGTTGGCGTGCCCCAGAAATGCGATGATCGGCCGAGGGTCTATCGGCGGCGGCTCGGTCTGGACGAGCGCGGGGATGAACGAATCGACCGCGGCGTAGAACCCAAGGAAGCAGAAGGTTGTCCACCAGGCGACGTGGGCGATGTGACGTGGCCGAGGGACCTCGTCCAGCAGCCGGGCCGTTGCCGCTCCCAGGAGGAGCACGAGCGGAATGTCTGCCCAGACGCTGAAGCGGTCGTAGGTGAGCCAGTTCCACTGTTCGCCGAACAGGATGCGCGGAAGAGGGGTCGTGCCGCCGAGGCCGACGATCAGGAGGAAGGCGCCCAGGACATACCAGGGGCACGCCTGGCGGGCGCGGCGGACCAGCAGTGGAACGGCCAGGACCAGCACCGCGACCAGCACGCCGTGTTCGGCCCAGAAGAACAGGTCCTGCGCGACCAGATCCTGGAGAAAACTGTGTCGGCTCTGGTGGTCGATCGGCACCTGGCTGACGTACTCGGTGGCGTGCCAGACCCAGAACGGCAGGATCGCCAGGATGGCGGTCAGCCCGAGGCCGGTCGCGGCGATTGCCCCCCGTGCGAAGAGTCGCGGAACGGTCGCGGTCTTGGCCCCGGGGCGTGGGCGAGTTCGAGTTGACGCGGCGCGGGCCGAGTCTTTCCCTGGCTTCTCGGCTAGCAGCTCCGCGAGGAAGATCGTCCCGAGAAGTGGCGGGAAGAAGAAGATGAACGTCGCGTGATGCGCCGTGACGGTGACTCCGGCCAGCGAGAGGACCAGGATGAGGCGCGGGGCGCCACCGCGTCGCAGGAACGCTGCGAGCGCGTCCGCGGTGAAGAGGCCGGCATCGAGCGCGAAGAGCGTCGGGAGCTGCCCGAAGGCGTAGCCCGCGAGCAGGATCGACGGCGTCACGACGGCCAGCAAGGCCGCGCGACCTGCCGCGGCCGTTCCAAAGTACCGCTGGGCCAGGCGGTAGATCGGAACTGGCAGTAAGATCACTGACGCGGTGGTGAGCGCGTTCACGGCGTTGCCATTGCCGATCACCCAGCCCAGGAGCGCCGCGAGCTGGTGAGGCAATGGCGGATAGGACGCGACGTCGAAACCGCCGAACCAGCGAGGTTCCCAGAGCGACCACCAGCCGCGCTGGTAGTGGCTGGCGAAGAAGACGTGTGTCGGAAAGTCGAAGCTGTGCCAGATTTGTCCGGTCAGCAGCAGCGGGAAATTCAGCGCGACAGCGCACCCGAGGGCCAGCCAGAGACGGTTGTGCGCGAGCGGGACGCGGTGGGGCCCTGCAACAGTCCGACGTACCGGTCGGTGGTCGCGGCGAGGCTGTTCTTTCGCGCCGATTCCAGGTTGTGTCGGGCGATCGCCCCGCGGCGCGCCGGATCGGTCAGTAACGCTTCCAGGGCGTCCGTCAGGTGCTCGGGATCGCCACGTCGACAAAACTCCAGCCATAGATCTTCCTCCTCGGCCATCGAGCGGAACTCCGGTAGATTCGACACGATCACCGGCCTTCCCGCGCTCGCAGCCTGGTGGACCGTCGCCGACGATCCCGTCGCCACGCGATACGGGACCACGACCACCGTCGCCCGTCTCAGCAGCGGTCGCAAACTGTCTTCGGGCACGGGGCCGATCCACTCGATCCCCGGCTCGGCTCCGTACCTCTCTTTCACGCTCTGAAGGTAGCCCACGAATCGCGGGTGGTCGACGCCGGCGACGAGTAAGCGCGCCGCGGGGAGGCGTCGCCGGAGTTGCCGAAACGCCACGATCAGCGTGGGGAGATTCTTGTGTGGTGCGTGACTCGTCAGCATCAGGATGGTCGTCGGATCGCCAGCAGGCTCGAGCACGGGTGAGTCGTAGCCACAGAGCGGCAGGTGGACGATCTGAGCGTGTCCGGGCGAGCGATGCTGCTCGAGCTCCCGTCGGTGCTGATCGGTCGTGACGCAGACGACGTCGCTCAGCAGGAGCAGCCGCACCGAGGCGCGCAGGACCGCGCGTCGAACCAGTCCATCCGGCACGCCGAGCTCCGCCAGTTGATCGAGACGGCGCTCGTGGAGCGTGACGATCGAGCGGATGCCGAGTCGGTGGGTGATCAGCGGCAGGGCAAAGCCGCTCGGCGAAAAGATGGTCTCTCCAAACATCGACAAGCCCACGTTGTACCAAACCGCGTCTGGCTTCAGGCGGCCGACTTCCCGGAGGATGCGCATCACCAGGCTGACCTCGCCAGCGCTCCAGACGCGTCGCACCTCGACGTCGGATCGCCGGCTCGCCGGGTCCGCGGCCGTTCGGTTGGCGATGACCGTGATCTGGTCGGTCTCGGGACGCGCGGACAGGCCGCGGACCACGTGACGAGCGTATTCGGTGATCCCTTCGACGCTTGGTGAGAACTTGCTCACGACAGCCAGCCTCACTCTTCGCCTCCGTTCGCGCCGCGCGCTCCGGACGTGGCTGCCGCCAACCAGAGCACCAACACCACGACCACGGCCGCCGCCGACCCCACGATCACCACGGCCGGGCTCGTGCCGCGGACCGGCCCTCGCGCCCGATCGAATTCCTGGTTCAGATACAGGGCGACGAGCGTGAGCGCGCCGGCGAAGGCGCCCAGGAGCGCGATCGCGGCGACGACTCGCTGGCCGATCGCGGCGAGCCAGTCCTTCACGACGGTCGCTCAGTGTCGCCCACCACGATCGGGGCGGCAAGACGTAAGGACGTTGGAGCGCGGGTCAGCAATCTCGGTCCGGTGGCGAGTCCTTCGACACCTCTCTCCCGGTGTCGAGCCGGGCTGTCGTCGGCGATCGACGGCGTGATTCCCAGGTGCGCGCAACGGAGCGCGAAGTCTTGGAGCACGCGCAGACGGTGATTGCCGAAGTAACCCTCACAGAGGTCGGCGGTGAAACGCGCGCTGGTGTCGACCTCGCCCAGGCGCCGCCGCTTCCGCCGCGCTTCCCATCCCTCCAGTCGGTCGCCCAGTGATCCGGCCAGCACCGCTTCGGCGGCCCGGCGTGCCAGTCCGACCGATGATGCTACTGGTCCCGTGTTCTCCGCCTGGCGAAACCGGTTTGGTAGCCAGCGCCTTGCCCAGCGGTTGCTGGCGAGCATCCTGAGATAGGTGGCGCTGCCGGCGATGGGCACGGCCTGCAGTAACTCGTGCGCCGTGAACAGATCGTCATGGTCTAGCATCAAGGCACGGCTGCTCAGCAAGTAGTTCGGGCAGAGCCGAACGCCAAGCGGTCGTGCCAACCGCACCACCGCGATGGCCATGGCTCGCACCAGCCAGAGACGGCCCGGTGCCGTCACGACGAGATAGTCCAGGTCCGCTCCCTCGCTCGGATTGTCGGCTGCGAGTGAGCCGGTGACCGCGACCACGCGGGCGAACGGCACCGCGGCGATGATACCACCGAACCGCCGCGCGGTTGGCCAGAGTCGAGCCGCCCGAGCGCTCCGGACGCGACGGAGAGCGCGCAGATCGGCGCGCCCAGGAAGAACGACGAAGTCCCCGGAGAAGGTCAGGTCGCCCGCCGCCGCGGCGGCCTGGATTGCGTGGTTTGTCTCGGCCACGGTTGTCGTGGTGCCGATCAAGTCTCGATGAATCTCGTCTCGTCGGAGAGGAAAGTCAAACAGATCGGCGTAGACGACGGTCGCGCGGACCGCGTTGGCCAGGCGATGGTCTGATTCCGGCACGGGCATCGTTGGCGACGCTCCCTTACTCAGCGTTCTCTCTGGTCTATACTGGGCAAGGTTACAGTCGTCACACCGCGCCGCGCCCGACCTTCGGGCACGGACTGGCCGTGGACCACTTGCCAGATCAGGTAGGGGAAGTCGACGTCAGCAGCGCGGCCGAGGGTGTGCCAGGTGCTACTCGTGGAAGCTATCGCAAGATTCCCCACGGGAGGGACGAGAGGGTGACTGACCGGTGGCAGGTGGAGAGGAAT
>DATLRG010000347.1:0-2957 GCA_035534795.1 Chloroflexota bacterium | reverse complement strand
CACCCAATCGGGCCACTTGATTCGCTTCGGCCGAGGCCGAATTTCGGCGATTTTGGAATACTTGACCGATGTTCTAGATCCCGGTCGATCCGCGCCTTTCCCAGCCGCCCTCGAACAGCCGCAGGAAGTTGCGGTCGGCGTACGGGTACTTCGCCATCTCGGTGTCGTTCAGGGTGACGCCGAAGCCCGGGCCGTCCGGGACCTCGAGGTACCCGTCGACGATCCGCACCGTGCCGGTCATGATCTCGCGGCTCCAGGGGACCAGGAAGTCGTCGAAACACTCCTGGATCAGCAGGTTCGGTAGGGTCGCGCCGACGTGGGTGTTCACCACCGTGGTGAAGGGACTCTGCGCGTTGTGCGGCGCGACGAACGCTTCGTGCGCTTCGGCCAGCGCGGCCACCTTGACCAGGCCCGAGACTCCCCCGCAGGCGAGGATCTCCGGTTGAATCACGTCGATCACGCCGGTCTCGAGCAATCGCGCGAAATCGGCCTGTCGCGCGAAGCGTTCACCCCCGACGACCCGTACCGGGATTGCCCGCGCCACCTCGGCCATCGCCGCGACCTCGGTCGACATCACCGGCGTCTCGAACCACAGCGGCTTGAATTCCGCCAGCGCGCGCCCGACCTCGATCGCCGTCGAGACCGAGAATCGGTCGTGGCCCTCGATCAGCACGTCCACCGCATCGCCCACCGCCGCGCGAACCGCGCCGACGATCGCCAGCGAGAGGCGTAGCTCGTCCCGATTTAGGAACCGGTAGGCATTCCCGAAGGGATCGAACTTCAGCGCGGTATAGCCCATCGCCGCGATCTCGGCCGCGCGCTCGCTGAAGAATTTCGGGTCGCGCGGCCCCTGGTACCAGCCGTTGGCGTAAGCGCGGACCCGCGGCCGGACCTTCCCGCCCAGCAGCCGCCAGACCGGCGCATTCAGCGCCTGGCCCAGGATATCCCAGCAGGCCATCTCGATGCCGGACATGGCCGCGTTCTGGCCGAGGAACAGCCCCTTGTGCATGCGGTCCCAGATCGCGTGGACGTCCCGCGGGTCCTGGCCGAGGTAGAGCGGCTTCAGCTCGTGGACCGCTGCCTCGTTCGGCTTCGTGCTCAGCCCGCCGGTCGCCTCGCCCACCCCGACGATTCCCTCATCGGTGAAAAGCTGTACGAAGATCCAGTTCTTCCAAGGATTGCCGACCACCGTCGTTTTCGCGTCGACGATCTTCACCAGTCCCTCCCTACGGGTCGAGAATGACCCGAGCGACGCCGGGCTCGCGCAGCGTGATCGGTGCGCCGGCCGATTCCGGTCGCTCGCGGCGGATCGGGTGCAATGGCTTCCAGAGGTCGCGCTCGAAGCGGCCCCACTCCGCGCTGACGATCGGCACCGGGCGGCCGTCGGATCGCGGCCGGCGAAAGCGGGCGGCGAAACCGACGCCGACCAGCAGGAACTCGTTGGCGGCCCAACCCGTTCCGTCCTCGGCGCTGAAGCAGCTATCGCAGTCCCACTGGACTCCCAGAATCAGAAACGGCCGTCCGTCCACCGAAAGTCGGGGGTGCCCGTCGACGTAGGTGATCCGTGGCAAGGTCACGAGCTTTCTCCTGGATTCGGCGCTACGTCGGCGGCCACAGCTTGAACAGGTCTTGCATCTCGGCGAACATGGCCGTCAGGTCCTCGTGCTCGGCCTTGCCGAGCGGGTTGCCGTGGTGCGACCGGAGGTAATCCGACGCGATCACACCCCGCCGCTTCAGGATCGCCTTGTAGACGCCCGGCAGCAACGCCTCGTAATTCAGGATGGGCAGCAACCGGATGAACACCGCCCGGGCTTTCGGCAGGTCGCCGCCGTCGAGCGCGTTCCAGACCTGCACGGCGATGTCGGTCATCTCGCAGGCCGGCATGTTGCCGCAGGCGCCCCGCCGCCACTCTTCGATGACGTACTTGCCGGCCACTCCCCCCATCACGCCCTTCAGCTTCGGCCCGCACAACCGGACCTCCGCCTCGATGGCCCTGGTCGGCGGGAACGTCTCCTCCTTGATCCAGTCGACGTGGGGCAGCTCCTGGATGAGCTTCGCGCACGCTTCGGGACTCAGCCGCGTACCGGCCGGCGCGTCGTGGTTCTGGATGAAAATCGGGATCGTGATGGCGTCCGAGAGCGCTCGGTAGTACGCGAAGATGTCCTGCTGGGACACGAGCCGAACGTAGGGGGGCATGGCGATGACGGCATCCGCGCCGATGGACTGCGCGTGCCGGGCGAACATCACCGCGTGCGGGTCCGAGGAGCCGGCTGCACCAATCACCACCGGGACCCGGCCGCCGACTTCCTGGACGATGATCTCGGCCAGCCGGAGGCGCTCGTCGTCGGTCAGCGTCCAGAACTCGCTGGCGTTGACCGGAGCGACGACGCCGTGGGCTCCCGCCTCGACGCAGAAGTTGACCTCGCGTCGCAGACTCGCCTCGTCGAGCACGCCCTGGTCGTCAAAGGGCGTGCAAGGAATGGTAAAAATGCCGCGCCAGTGCTGCTGAGGCATCCGTATCGAACCTCCCGAGCAGTGTTGGGAATCAGTAACGCTATTTGTGCGTAACTATTCAGGCAAGTTGGTTGTTGGGCTGGTAGCGGGTTCAGGGACTGTTGATGCGCGGGAGCGATTGCGGCTTGAGTTTCAAGAGCAGGGGGTCGCCGGTGAAGAGGCGTTGGAGCGTGGAGAGCACCGGTTCGCCCTGCTTGCGCACCGTCGCGATGTACCCGCGGATGCGGCAGAAGTGGTCGGCGCCGTCCGTGCTGCGGAAGCAGCCCGAGATCTTCTGCTGGACCTTGACCATACGCAGGTCCCGCTCCGCCAGGCTATTCTCGAAGGGCACGGCGAAGTCGTCCAGGAAGGCGAGGACCTCCTGCTGATGGCGCCCCAACCGTTCGGCCAAGTTCCAGGCCTTGCTCTGTTTCACCCGTCCCCGCTGGCCGGGTCGTCGGGGC
>DATLRG010000346.1:0-2807 GCA_035534795.1 Chloroflexota bacterium | reverse complement strand
CACACCATCCCTCAGTTCCCGTTTGACGAAACAGTAGGAGGAGTCGTGGACTTACAGTTGATGGGTAAAACGGCGATCGTCACCGGCGGGAGTCGCGGAATTGGCAAGGCGGTGGCGCGGCAACTGGCGCTCGAGGGCGTGGACGTCGCCGTGGTCGCGCGGAGCGCCGAGAGCCTCGAAGCAGCGGCACGCGAAGTGAGTCAGGAGACCGGGCGGCGGATCGTGCCGATCGCCGCGGACACCGGCAGCGACGAGGCGGTGCGCGCGATGGTGCGGCAGGCAGCGGATGCTTTCGGGCACCTGGACATCCTGGTCAACTGCGCGGCCAGGCCGGGTGGACAGGCGCCGCCGCCAAAGCTCGCCGAGATCACCGACGAGCTCTTCTGGGCGGACATGAACGTCAAGGTGATGGGATACCTCCGGTGCGCGCGCGAGGTGGCGCCGTTCATGATCCGGCAGCGCTGGGGACGCATCATCAGTATCAGCGGACTCGCCGCCCGATCGAGCGGCTCGCCGATCGGCAGCATGCGCAACGTCGCCGTGGTGGCGATGACCAAGAATCTGGCCGACGAGCTGGGCCCGCATGGCATCAACGCCACCGTCGTGCATCCGGGGACGACGCGCACCGAGAAGACTCCGAGCGTCGTCGCCGAGCAGGCGCGGCAGCTGGGCATCTCACCGGACGACGTCGAGCGCCGCATAGCCGAGGGCAACGCCATCCGAAAGATCATCGACGCGCGCGAGATCGCCGACGTGGTTACCTTCCTGGCATCGCCCCGCTCGGTCGCGATCAACGGCGACGTGATCGCCGCCGGCGGTGGCGTGGGGCACGCCATCTATTATTAGCGGGTGGGCGCACCGACTACGGCAGACGCGGCAGGACTGCCCGGACCAGGTCGATCAGTCGCCGCTGGTGCCCGGAGAGTGGGTATTCTGGCTTTTCCAGCGCGGTCAGCACCAGCTCGACGGCGTGACGAAAGCCCACGTCGAGGGTGGCGATCTCATCCAGGCGCGGGCCGGCGACGGCGCTCGCCCAGCCCAGCGCTGTGTTGGGGCGCGGGCTGACCCGCGTCAGACTCTTCTCGAAGGTGTTCGCAGCGGCGTCACGCCGGGTGAGGAAGTTCTCCGCGCCAAGCCCGAAGACTCGATTGAGTGTCGCCGGGATCGACGCGTGGTCGTAGACCGTTTCGTCGATGGTCCCCAGCTCGATCCACGGGGACACGAGGACGGCGGGCACGCGCACGCCGAGGCGCGTGAAGTCGAACGCGGGTGTGAGCGATACGCGACCATCCGGATTGGGAACGTCGGTGGGCGGCGATACCTTGTCGTAGAAGCCCCCGTGCTCGTCGTAGACGACGACCAGCAGGCTGTCTTCCCAGTAGTCACTCGCGGCGAGGCTCGCGGCGACGGCGCTCAGCAGCGCCTCGCCGTGCCGCACGTCGTGCGGCGGGTGTTCGTCGGTCGCGTGCCAGAGCGACGTCTCGAAGTAATGGGGTTCGAGGAAAGCGTAGCTCGGGAGCGACCCTTTCTTCAGGTCGGCAAAGAACTGCGCGAGCCCGTGGAAGTGATGGTAGCCGAACGGATCGAGCAGATCTTCCACGAATCGTTTCAGCAGGCTCTCGATGGCCAGACACTGGGGAACGTCGCCCGCGTACACGCGCCAGGTCCGATCGTGTGCCGCGAGCTTCTCCTGGATTGTCGGGATCGAAGGCTCGGGGCGGTCGTCGGTCACCAGGCCCGCGGACGTGGCGGCGTGGACGTAGAAGCGGTTCGGCCAGGTCGGCCCGGGGATCGACGAAAACCAGCGGGTGCAGGTGCAAAACTCGCTGGCGAGCCGCGTCAGGACGGGCAGCGACGGCGGCGCGTGGCACTCCAGGATCGTCCTGGCGACGTCGACGTTGCCGCCGGCATCGCGGAGATAGCTGGCGACGAAGCCGCTCATCGGGGCGGGGTCAGTCGGCTGCTGCCCACCGAAGAGCTGCAGGTTCGTCGCGTCGAAGCTGTGGCTGGGATCGACGGTCGTGATCGGGCCGGCGGTGTCGGTCACGACGACGCGCGCCGAGCCCGGCTCCGCCAAATCGACCCGGTTGAACTCGTCTCCCGTCAGATCGCCGATCCCCGGCAGGAAACCCAGCAGGTGGTCGAAGGACCGGTTTTCGAACATGAGGACGACGATGTGGCTCGGGTTTCCCACCGATCAGACTCCCTCTACCCCATGGTCGAGACGTGCTCGGGGTGGACCTTGTAGGTGACCCGCACCTCGCCCGGGTACTTCGGATAGTTCCGGTCGCCGTTGTACTTCAGGTTCAGATCGCAGATCTGGTCGTAGCCGCCCACTTCAGTCTCGGCGACCACCGGTCCGCGGATCTGCAGGTAGCGATACGGATTGGCGGGGTCGTTGACGACGAGGGCAACGGTCGGGCGCTTGCTGAGGATACGGTCTTTCACCCGGCCGCGCGCGGTGTTGAGGACGACGTTCTCGCCATCGAAGTCGAACCAGATTGGCGTGACCTGCGGCTCGCCCTTGCTTGTCACCAACGCCAGGCAGGCGAATGCCTTCTTGTCGGGTCGGAGCAGGTCGGCGTGAGAGTCGGGGACTTGTACAGCCATCGTCACTCTCCTGTAAATTCTCTCTCTTACTTTACAGCACTTGTCGGTTGCGTGCTGCCGGGGATCCGCAGTCGCGCGATCTCGGGCCGCCAGAGCGCCTCGATGCGGTCGCTCGCCTCACGGAAGGGGGCACCGTCTGCCGCGTGATCCATTGCCAAAGTGATCGATCCTCCTCTATAGTCTTCTTCAGGTGATCG
>DATLRG010000345.1:0-4448 GCA_035534795.1 Chloroflexota bacterium | reverse complement strand
GGCGTCAGGAGCGGGACGGTAATGCTGAAGAAGACGCGCGCTGCGCCCGCACCGTCGATCCGCGCCGCCTCCATGAGCTGCGTGGGGACCGCTTGGAGGCCGGCCAGATAGAGTAGCATGTTCGTGCCGGTTCCCCAGAGCGAGATCAGGATCAGCCCCGGCAGAGCCCAACCTTCCGACCAGAACCAGCGCGGACTTTGGACGCCGAGAAGGTCGAAGACCACGCCCGACAGGCCGTAGTCCGGGTTCAGGACCCAGATCCAGACGAGCGCCACGGCGACCCCGGAGACGACGGCCGGTAAGTAGTACATCGTCCGAAAGATTCCCTGGAACTTGATGTTCTGGTTCAGGAGCACGGCGATGGCCAGGGAAAGAATCGTCGCGACCGGCACCGACACGAAGCTGTAGACCGCGGTGACTTTGAGCGTCTGCCCGAAAAGTGGCTCGTTCTCAAACAGATAACGGTAATTGTCCAGGCCGATGAAGTTCATCTTCGTGAGCATGTCGGAGTCGAAGAAGCTCAGAAACAAGGAGTACAGGATCGTGCCGGCCTGCAACACGACGAAGTGAATGATGTAGGGCGAGACGAAGAGGAGGCCGAAGAACGCCTCCATCTTCCGCTGGGACAGGCGACGAGGGCTTTTCCCCGCCCTCGTCGAGGGGCCTGCGTCTGCCATCATCGGTTACCGCGCGCCGTTCTTCTCGGCGTTCGTCACCTGGGTGGCAATCTGCTTCATGTAGGTCACCGGCGCGCCGCCCGTGACGAACACCTTCTGCAGCGCTGGCACGATGATCTCCTGGGCGGCGTTGTTGTCCTTGTAGAACTCGCGCGCACCCGGATAGCCCATCTGCATCGCTTCGAGGGCCACGTTGAGGTTGGCATTCTTCAGGTTCGGCCGTGTCTTGACGGCGATGTCGAGCCACTTGGCGAGGACGGAGTGCCGCACCGGCACGCGGCCGGTCGCCTGGACGATCGCAAGCTGATAGTCCGGCCCGGCGACCCACTTCTGCAGCTCCCAGGCTTCGTCCTGGGCTTTCGTCCCCTTCCAGATGGCGGTCCCGTCCGTCGTGCCCAGGACCTTGCGCACGCCGGTCGGCCCCTTCGGCACGTGCATGTACGCCCATTCGAACTTGCCCTGAATCTGATCGTCCATCTCGAACGGGTAGATGCCATCTTCGGCCATGGCCATGATTCCGGTCGGAAAGTGCAGGAGGAAGGACTGGTTCTGGATCTCGAGCGGCGGGAGCATCGCCTTGTCGTCCCACATCAGCTTGCGCGACCACTCGAAGGCGGCGAGCGACTGCTCGGAATCGAACGCTGCCTTGGTGTTGTCGTTCGGGTCGACGGTGTGCCCGCCCCAGATCGTCGGCTTGTACCAGTAGCGATCCCAGCTCCAGGCAGGATACGCGAGACCGAACGTCGTCACCTTCCCGGAGGAGTCCTTGGCGGTCAGCTTGTTAGCGGCATCGGCGTAGTCGACGTGCGACCAGTCGAGGCTGGGGTACTTCACGCCGGCCTTGTCAAACATGTCCTTGCGGTACCAGGTGAACATCATGTTGACGTAGCGCGGCATGCCGAACCGGATGTTATTGAGCCAGGGTAGCACGAAGTCTCGCCATTGCCAGTCGTAGAAGTCCTGGAGGTCCGCGGCTTTGTAATCACGGTTGACCAGCGGCTGCACGTCGACGACCTGGCCGCGCTCGACGAATGGCGGGATGATGTCGCCCCACATGTCGAACACGTCCGGCGCGGTCCCCGCGACCATCGAGGCGACCAGCTTGTTTTCCCAGTCCCCCGGGGTCGGCTCGACGGTCACCTTACCGATCGCCGGCACCTTGTCGAGCAAGGCTGGTAGGGTGGCGACCGATGCCTTCATCCAGGCGTCGCCCTGGCTGACTTCCCAGGTGAGGTCGACCTTGCCCTTGCCTTGAGCGGCCATGGGGGCGCGGGTCGGGGTTGCGCCGGATGAACTCGCGGTCGTCCCGTTGGTAGCGGGCTTAGGAGTGCTGGCAGGCGCTGCTCCCGCGGCGGGGGACGCCGTGCTGGCGCCACCCCCGCACGCGGCGAGCACGCTCGCGCCGATCAAGCCTGCCGCGGTGTGGAGGAACTGCTTGCGTGTCACCATCGTACTCACAACATCCGTCCTTTCACATTGGATACATCGCCGATTCAGGCGATCATCGAACCGCGTGCTCTGTCAAGGATTCAGTGGATGGGATCCGCGCCCTTACTGCAGGCTCACTCTCGGTTTTCGCGCGAGCTCCTTGAAGCCGCTGGCGCTCGCGGCGAACAGGTCCTCGGCCACCTCGAAGCACCAGTACCAATCGTAGCCAGCACGCTTCAGGGCCGCGAAGACCTGCCCATAATCGACGTCGGGATTCAGCGCCGAGGCGTGTAGCGCGCAAATCCGGTCGCCAACCTGTTCGATATCGCGCACCTGGGCAGCGGTGTCGCCATGGGGATGGACGTAGATCTTCAAGGCCGGGCTCGCGATCTCGTCGACCATGCGCACCAGCGTCTCCTGGCCGCCGAGACCGACGCGAAACCAGATGCTTCCTTCGAAGCCCAGCACGACGCCAAGCCTCTCCGACTCGCCGGCCGCCTCCTTCAAGATGCCTTTCGCCTGATCCCAGGTGCCGGTCGAGGTCCCGAAATGGATCAGAATCGAACCCGCGCCAACGTCCGCGGCCAGCTTCGCGTCGTCGACGAGTAGCTCGGTCCCGCGGCCCCACCCGCCGAGGGTCGGGTGGAAGTCGGCGTAGCCCCACGCCCAGTCCGACGAGAGCGTGGGAATCTCGAGGCCGTTGGCCGCGGCAGCCGCCTTCAGTTGCGCGCGCCTGGCCTGGTCGAGCGTGCCGGGCCACACGCCTCGTCGCTGACGAACGCCCCGCGCCTCACGGTCGGGATTCGTGCTCAGCTCGACGCCGTCGTACCCCATGCGCGCAAGCTCGGCGAACGACTTTTCGAGAGTCAGCTCGGCCGGCGACCTCCGGAAGGCACTTTCGCGAAGTGATATTTTCAACCTGTCCTCCCGCGTTGACTTGACTCGGTCCGGCTCGCATACTAGCATGGCGATGGTTATCTTTACAAGCCCCTGGTTAGATGGAGATTTCCTTCGGACCGATCATCGCAGCATGCATCGCCGGCGGGCCGAGTCGCCTCAGCCAACACGGCTCTTCGTGCCGGGTGGAGAGCGGCGCTGGGCAAGGCCCCCTAACCGCGCCGGTCGCGGGACTGACCGGGAACGAGAAGGAGGTTCGGATGGGACGCAAGATCAAGGTTGGGCTGGCGGGGCTGGGCAGTCTCGCGCAGCGTGGCATTTTGCCGCATACGTTCCAGGACGACGCTCGGGAGAAGATCGACGCGCTCGCCGTCTGCGACAACGTGCCGGGGCGGGCCAAAGCCATTGCCGAAAAGTGGGGCTGGCGCCAGGCGTACACCGACTACGACGAGATGCTCGCGCACGCCGACATCGAGGCGGTGCTGATCGCCACGCCGATCCCATTACACTATCGACAGGTGATGGCGGCTCTCAAAGCTGGCAAGCACGTCTACTGCCAGAAGTCGCTGACCACGACACTCGCCGAGGCCGACGACGTCGTGCGCACCGCCCGGGCGAAGGGTCTCAAGCTCTGCGCCTCGCCGGGCGAGATGCTGCGGCCACCGTGGCCCCAAATCAGAAACGTGGTGAAGGAGGGTCTGCTGGGCCGCGTTTACTGGGCGATCGCCGGCATGCAGGGCAGCGGTCACGAAAACGAGGCCTTCCGCAAGGAGGATGACGTCCTCTCGAACGTGGATCCTACCTGGTACTACCAGAAGGGCGGTGGCCCCGTCTACGACATGACCGTCTATTGCCTGCACGAGCTCACCGGCATCCTCGGTCCGGTGAAGCGCGTCTCGGGGATGTCGGGGATCGGATTGCCGATGCGCCGGTGGAAGGACAAGAACATCGAGGTCGAGATGGACGACAACACGCTCCTGTCGCTGGACTTCGACGACAACACGTTTGGCGTCGCCTTCGGAGCGAACTGCCGCGGTGGCGTGTTGCCCCGGCTGGCGATCTTCGGCACCGAAGGGACTGTCCAGGCGATGGGGCCGCGCCGCGATGCCGGCATCGCCGCGCCGCCCGGCCCGCGCACCGGCGCCGCGGCACGCAGTGGCGTGGTCGTGACCAGCAAGCACGTCGACGGCGGCGAGACGGAGCTCGACCTTCCCGAGATGCCCTACCGCGTTGGTCCCCACCGCGAGATCGGCGAGGCCCACGGCTACGCGGACGTGATGCACCTGATTGACTGTCTTCTCGAGAGTCGAGATCCCGTCCCCAGCGGCGAGCACGCGCGCCACGTCGTCGAGATCATCGAGAAGGGCTACCAGGCCGCGCGGGCTGGCAAGACCCTCGAGCTGACGACCACGCTCGGCTAATTGTATGAGCGGAAGTCTTGCGGTA
>DATLRG010000344.1:0-5138 GCA_035534795.1 Chloroflexota bacterium | reverse complement strand
CCCCCCACACCCCTGCACTTCTCACCCTGACCTTGCTCTAATGAGCAGCCACGGCGGCGTGCAGCGCGTCGACCGCCGCGACGACCTCGTCCAGGCTGCTAAATCGCTCGGCTCTGGTGCGAGTCAGATCGTCGAAGATCTCGCTCGGCGTGTTGCGGTGCCGCGCGTAGGCCAGGACCTGGGCCCGTGTCGCCGGAAACGGCACGCCCTCGACGAAGTCGCGAACGCGGTTGAGGTAGACCCGGTGCGTGAATGCATCCACGGTGGTGGTTCTTCCTCCGAGTGTTGTCGAAAATTGGGTTCTGGGGTATAGGGTTTGGTGGACTGGGTCCCCCGACCTCAAACCCCAAACCCTTCCTTACCTCTCTCTCGGCTGAAACGGATATCGTCCAAACTTCTCGACGTACCAGCCGATGGGCGATTTGGCGATCGTTTCGGCCATGTCGGCGCGCGTCCGATGCTGGGCTGGCCAGCTTTCTTCGAACGCCAGCCGCAGCAGCACCCGCGCGGCAGTTGCCGCCGATGCCTGGAGTGACTTCGGCGTGACCTTATCCACCGTGTCCGCCGCGGTGTGGCCCCAACCGCGCCCGACCAGCCCCGACGAGGCGTCGCTCGCCCCCATTGTTGCGTTCGGCACGCCGGCGACGGCGAACGGGAAATGATCGGAATAGGCGCTGAGCCCATCTTTGACCGGGAACTCGTAACGCATCTCCCGCCCGACGTTCTGAAAGTATGGCACGAGATCGGGAAAACCGCAAAGGTTCAGGTTCTCATTGCCGGGGTAGCCGCGCGCGGCGCTGTCGATGTTGAGCACGAAGCGGCAGCGATCGAGATCGTTCTTTGCCTGGTCGGCGTAATGCCAGGCGCCAAGCAGCCCAACCTCTTCGCACGCGAACAACGCCACGCGGACCGGCATCGGCAGATCGTCGGCCACCGTCGCGAGGGCCCGCGCGGCCTCGAGGCAGACCATCGACCCCGCCGCGTTGTCCAGCGCGCCCACGGCGACGTCGTGGGCGTCGTAGTGCCCGCCGACGATCAGGAAGGGTCCGTCGGGCGACGCCGGGCCAATCTGGCCCAGCACGTTCAGGCTCGAGGTCGGGGCGAAGCGGGCCTCGATCATCAGGCGCAGGCGCACCGGGCCGGACTGGAGCAATCTGACGATGAAGTCGCCGCTCTCCTTGGGCAAGCCCAGTCCGGGGATCTCGGCGGGGAAGCCGGCGGCGAGCGCGCCGGTGATCGCCAGCATACCCGGGTTCTGGTTGGCGAACAGGAAGGCGATCGCCCCGGCCCCGATCGCCCGAGCGAACTTCTCGCGCCGGTGCGAGCTGCGCTGGCCCGCCCCGGGGCTCGCCTCGGCGGCGCTCAGCACGATCTTCCCTTTGACCTCCCCTTCGAGCCGCTGGAAATCCTCCGCTTCGCCCTGGCCGACCCAGACGACCTCGCCCTCCAGTTCGGCCGGTGGGGTGTACGGCAGGGCAATCGCCGCGACCTCGCGTGCGACCGGCGCGACGACGTCGAGGCGAACGGGTCCGCGCGTCCAGGCATCGTGGCGGAACTCCTGTCCGGTCACCTCCCGCAGGCCGTACTGGCGCGCCTTCTCCAGCAGGTATTCGGCCGCCTCACGCTCGCTCGCCGAGCCGGCCCAGCGGTTGCCGAGCCGATCGCAGAGGTAGACGAGGTTGTCGTACGCCTCGCTCGACGTCCAGATCTCGCCAAGCACAGCCTTCTCGGCCCGTGCCAGCGCTGCCGCCTGTTCGGTATGCATGTTCATTTTCTCTCCGTCACTCACTTTTGACCGGCGGGCGATGGTGAATCCATGGACGCGCTCCCTCGAAGGCGGCGGCCGCGCGCAAGACCATCGCATCGGCAAATCTCCGTCCGACGATCTGCAGACCAACCGGCAGACCATCGTTGGTGAATCCGCAGGGAACCGTCGCGGCTGGCTGGCCAGTCAGATTGAATGGGTAGCACAGGGTCCAGCCGAGGTGGATAACCGGCTTCCCGGCCACCGTTCGCGGGCCGACGATGCCGAGCTCGAAGGGCGCAACCGAGATCGTCGGAGTCATCAGGAGGTCATACCGTTCGAGCACACGACACATGGCGTTCCAGTAGGCGGCGCGCGCGATCGCCATCTGGCCCAGGTCGACCGCGGTGAGCCGCCGTCCCTCCTCGATCAAAGCGACGAGACCGGGATCCATCTCCGCCAGCTCGCTCGGCGGTCGCCGGCCGTGGGATCCCGCCTGGTTCGCGGCGTAGAGGGTCTGGAGGATCGGCGCGGGATCGGGGAGGCCCAGGTCTGGCGCTTCCACGACGCATCCCAGGTCGGCGAAGGTCTGTGCGCCGTCCATCGCAATCTTTGCCACGCCCGGCTCGACGGGGATGTGGCCGAGGTCCGGGCTCCACGCGATCCGCAAGCCCTGCACCGTGCCGTCGAGGGCAGCGGCAAAGCTGCCGCGATCAGCCGCCAACGAGAACCGGTCGCGCTCGTCGGGTCCGGCGATAACGTCCAGGAGGAGCGCGGCATCGCCGACCGTCCTGGTCATCGGGCCAAGCGAGGCGTTCAGCTCAGCCGGGCCCGGCGACGGGTAAAACGGCACGCGCCCAAAGGATGGTTTCAATCCGAAGATGCCACAAAAGCTGCTGGGAATACGGATCGATCCCGCGCCATCGCTTCCCAGCGCAAGCGGCGCGAGGCCGGCGGCCACCGCCGCGCCGGCTCCTCCACTCGACCCACCCGGCGTTCGGCCGAGGTCCCAGGGATTCCGAGTCTCGCCGTAGAGGCGGTTGTCCGTCGACCCGCGCCAGGCGAACTCCGGCGTGTTCGTGCGCCCCACGATGATCGCACCAGCGGCCTTCACCCGCGCGACGGCCGGAGTATCCTCCTTCGCGATATTCGCGCGCAGCAGGCGCGAGCCGTTGGAATGGAGCACGCCGGCCAGCATCATGTTGTCCTTGATCGCGATCGGCACACCGTGCAGCGGCCCGAGCGGGTCGCCGCGCCGGACCGCCTTTTCGGCGTCCTGCGCTTGAGCCCGGGCCTGCTCCCCGAGCACGAGGCAATAGGCATTGAGCCGCGGGTTGAGGTCGTCGATGCGCCGCACGACCGCGTCGACGACCTCAACCGGCGAGATCTCCCCGGCACGAATGAGCGCGGCGGCCGTGGCCGCCGTCAGATAGCAAATGTCCTCGTCAGACGTGGGTATCCCCATGTTCCCTCCGATATGGACGAGTTGAAGAGTTGAAGAGGACTGAGTGAAGAAGAATCTCGTCTTCACGCAGTCCTCAGTCCTCTTCAACTCGCCTCAGTCCTCAGTCCTCTTCGACTCGTCAACTCGTCAACTCGCTACGGTCGCGGCTCGTCCATGATCGTCTGGCAGGCCTGCTGGACCGCTTGCAGACCCGTCTGGAAGCCCTCTTCGCCGTAGAACAGGGTCTTACTGGTGTTCTCCCACTTGTCTTCCAACTCGGAAAACCGCAGGTTATAGGGCATCGGGAAGGGGCCGGGAGTGTCGCTCATCCAGGTCAGCGCCCGCCCGAAGATCGAGCTGATCTTGGTGATCTCCGGTGCCGACCAGACCGACTTGCGTGAGCCAGGCTGGTAGGCGTACTTCACGACGGCCATGATCTGCGTCTCTTTCGAGGACTCGGCGACGAGGAGATCGAAGGCTTTCTCCGGTTGCTTGCTCTTGATAAAGATCGAGAAGAGCTCCACGAAGCCCTGGTAGCCGCGGATGCCCGTCGGGCCCTTCGGGAAGAGGACGACGTCCCACTTGAACTTGTCGCCGACCGTCTTCCCCAGGCCGAGGATCGAGTAGGTCCCCGCCGTCGAGGTCGCCAGTTGCTTCGCCGGAAACATCGTCCCCTCGTTCGGCGACTCGGCGCGCGACGGTGTGACCGCGTACTTCGACCGCAGATCGACGGCCCACTGCGCCGCCGCGACCGACTTCGGATCGGTGGCGAAGGTGAACTTCTTGCCATCCTGGGAGAGGTCGTCGCCGCCCCAGGTCCGGGCCAGCGAGCAGAAGTCGTAGTAGCTGTTCGGGAAGTAGTTGCTCCCCCAGATCTTGTTTTTGGCGTCGGTCATCGTCGTCGTGAGCTTGACGTAGTCGTCGACGGACCAGTCGTCGGTCGGCGGGGTGACACTCTTTTCCGCCAGCATGTCTTTGTTGTAGGCGATCAGGGCGTTGTTCCCCGGGTGCATCAAGTAAGGCAGGCCGTAGAGCTTTCCCTCGAAGCTGGCGCCGGCGAGCGCGGCGCTGAAGAAGTCGCTCATGCCGGGGTCGTTGGCTTTGACGTAGTCGTCGATCGGCCGGAACGCTCCTTTCGCGGCCGAGTAAGGGAACCACTTGATGCCGCTGAAGACCGCGTCCTGCATGGTCCCGGTCGCGAGCTCGGCCAACTGCTTCTTCGGCATGTCGGCGTAGTTGATTTCGTCGATCGTGAGAGCCACGTCGGGATTTTTCGCCATCCAGGTCTTCGCGGCCTCCCGCTGCCACTCGTCGGGCAAGCCGGCGTACGTCGCGATGCTCAGAGCGATCTTCCCGCCGGCGGGCGCGGCCTGGCCCTGCGGCGCCTGGGTCGCCGTCGTGCCAGAGGTCGTCGCGGCCGTCGTCGGTGCGACCGCCGGCGTCGGCGTCCCGCCGCACGCCTGGAGCAGCGGCACGGCAATACCCAGCACGCCCAGGGATTTCAAGAGCTTTCTGCGGCTGATGGACTGATCGGACATCAAACGTCTCCTTTTCTATTCGCTGCGGCCCGGACGAGTGACGAATGATGAGGACTGACGACTGATTGAAGACCATCTTCGTCTTCACCTAGCGGTGGTTTGTTGATTGCGGGCTGGCTGCACGGTCGTCCCCGGGTAGGGGCAGACCCCCGTGTCTGCCCCTGGGCCGCCGGCAGACACAGGGGTCTGCCCCTACGACCACGTGCCATCCTGCCAATCTCGACAAACTACCGCTAATCCTCAGTCCTCATCAACTGATCAACTCGTCATGGTCGCGGTAGATCCAGAATCGCCTGGCAGGCCGCCTGGACCTTGTTGATTCCGGACGTGAAGTCCTCTTCGCCGTAGAACACCGGCTGGCTGAGGTTTTCCCACTTGTCCTCGAGCTCGGAGAAGCGCAGGTTGTACGGCA
>DATLRG010000343.1:0-2805 GCA_035534795.1 Chloroflexota bacterium | reverse complement strand
GATGAAAAGTCGCGGGACCGCTGCCTCAGCCCGCGCCGATCTCGACCCCCAGCAGCTGCCAGGCGGTGCGACGGAGAATGTTCTCGCGGTCGGCGTCGGTCAAGCCTGGAGCCTCGCGCACGATGGCCGTCGGGTCCGCCGGCCCGATGTCGAACGGATAGTCGCTGCCGACGGCGATGTGATCGCTGCCTATTTCGCCGGCCAGCCAGGTCAGCGCCGACGGGACGTAGATCATGTTGTCGACGTAGATACGGTCGAGGTAAGCGCTCGGCGGCCGGTCCACGTCAAAACGTGTGTTCTTCAGCACGTGGTAGCCGTGCTCGGCGCGCCCGCGCAGCCACGGATAGCTACCGCCGGCGTGGGCGAAGTAGGTCTTCAGACGCGGCAAGCGGTCGTAGACGCCGCCAAAGATCAGCGACGCGATCGCGACACAGGTCTCCGTGACCATGCCGATCAAATTCCAGAGGTAGTAGTCCTGCAGGCGCTCGGTCCCCAGGACTTCGTACGGATGAATGAAGACGCAGGCGTCGAGCTGCTGGCAGGCCTCGAAGAAGGGGAAGAGGTCCGGGTGGTTCAGGTTCTTCTCGCCGACGTGCGAGGCGATCATCACGCCTCGAAACTCGGGCCGCTTCATCGCGCGCTCGAGCTCGGCGATGGCGCGCGGAATATCCTGGAACGGCACCGTCGCCAGACCGACGAAGCGGTCCGGGCTTTCGTGAACGACCGCGGCGATGCTGTCGTTGCTCGCCGCCGAGATGTCCGCCGCGAGACCGGCCTCGGCCCAGTACGAGAGCGTCGGCGGCGCGACCGAGAGCGCCGCGCCTGTCAGGTGCCGCTGGCCCAGGGCCTCGACCAGCGCCGGCACCGACCAGAGGTCGTCGGTCAGCGGATAGTTGAAGTCGCCCGGCGCCTGAATGAACTCCTGGCCGTCGTCGCGCCGATAGATTCGCGCCCCGATGCGCGCGCCGTCCGTGCGGGCCAGGCGCAGGTACTCCGGTGGGAAGATGTGGCAGTGCAGATCGATCGCCATGGAAGGTCAGCCCTCGTCGGGAAGGGAGACCGGCGCGCCGGTCTCCGCCGAGCGGTTCGCCGCGATCACCACCCGCTGCGTCCGCAGCGCGTCCTGGTAATCCGAGAGGATGCCGCTCCGGTCGCCCGTGGCAATCGCCTGGAGGAACGCGACGTTCTCGGCCAGGCCCGCGTCGTTCGACCGCTCGATCCTGCGCACGCCGTCGGGCTCGTCGACCTCGGTCGCGTCTTCGTGAATCCGGTACGCGCGACGCTTGCAGAGGACGTCCAGTCCGACGTTGAAGCGACGGTGCAGGATCGAGCAGGTCGACAGGTTACCGATCGCGCCGTTGCGAAAGCGCAGGTTGACGGTGTAGACGTCGTCGGAGGCGTGGCCAGGCTCGTCGAAATTGGCCCGCACCGAATACTCGGCCGAGACGCGCTCGACCTCGCCCAGCAGGTACCGCGACAGATCGACGATGTGGATCGCCTGCTCGACGACCTGGCCGCCGGAGCGGACCTTCACGCGCCACCAGGGCGAGCCGGGCAGCGCGTTCAGGAAGTAGCCGAGCGCCATGCCAACCCGCTCGTCTCTCAGCGCCGCGCGCACCTGCTTGACGTGCTCCCAGTGCCGCCAGTGGTAGCCAACGGACGTCACCACGCCCGCCTCGCGCGCCCGACGAGCGATGTAAGCGGCCTTGGCGAGGTCGAGCGGCAGCGGCTTCTCCGCGAACAGGTGAATCCCGCGGTCGATCGCCGCGATCTCCTGGTCGACGTGGGCGTCCGGGGGCAGGCAAACGTAGAGTGCATCCAACTTCTCGCGGGCGAGCATCTCGGGAAAGCTGAGGTAGGCTTTGGCGCCGAACGGCTGAGCGGCGGCGTTCACGCGCTCCTCGATCACGTCGCAGACGGCGACGACCTCGGCCTGCTCGCGCAGCTTGCCCAGCGCCGTGAAGTGACGATGGGAGATGTTGCCGGTGCCGACGAAACCAACGCGAATCATGGTTATCCTTTCAATCCTGTCAACGCGATTCCCCTGACCAGATACCGCTGCCCAACCAGGAACACCACGACGATTGGCAGGCTGGTGACGGTCGTCGCCGCCATCAGCAGCGCCCAGTCCGTGCTGTTCAGATCCTGGAAGACCTGCAAGCCAAGCTGTAAGGTCCGCGTTGCTTCGGTGTCGGTCACGACCAGGGGCCAGAGAAAGTCATTCCAGGCTGCCTGGAAGGTAATGATGCCGAGCGTCGCCAACGCCGGCTTGGTCAACGGGAGCATGATCCGCCAGAAGATCTGCGCCTCGCTGGCTCCGTCGATCCGGGCGGCGTCTCCCAGCTCAGCGGGCAGCGTCTGAAAGAACTGGCGCATGAGAAAGATGCCGAAGGCGGTGACCGCCTGCGGCACGATCAGGCCGGCGAAACTGTCGAGCCAGCCGTTCCCGCCGGCTCCCAGGAGATCGTTGCCGCCGGCAAGTGGGACGTGCTTCAGTAAGACGAACAGCGGGATCAGCAGCATCTGGCTCGGGACCATCATCGTGGCGAGGATGGCGACAAAGATGGCCTGGCGACCCGGAAAGGGCAGGCGCGCGAAGGCGTAGCCGGCCATCGAGCAGAGCGTGAGCTGAAAGACCAGCACGCCCCCGGCATAGATGCCGGTGTTCCGAAAGTACAGCGCGAAGGGCGCGGCCTGCATGGCGTTGGCGTAGTCGACCCACATCCAGACGCGCGGGATCCACTCTGGCGGAAAGGCGAAGATCTGATCGTTCGGCTTCAGGCTCGTCGAGACCATCCAGAGGAA
>DATLRG010000342.1:0-2557 GCA_035534795.1 Chloroflexota bacterium | reverse complement strand
TGAGGGGAATCCGCTGCGCGGATTCCCCTCACCAATTGGCACCGTTCAGCTTCCCTCTAAATCCCATAGTCGCCCGAGGCCCGCTCCGGACTGACCAGTCCAGCGCGTAGGTCCGCCTGAACCAACTCGGCCGGCCGCTCGCGGGGATCGCCGAGACCACCGCCGCCGGGTAGCTCGATCCAGAGCTCGGTGCCGGGTTCCGGGTAGACCGTCGCTTTCGGGTTCGGGCGCTCGACGGTGCCATCGGCGTGCCGCAGAAAGTAGTTGCCCGGTGCGCCCGGCTGGCCGCCGCGGAGGCCGCGCGCCGGGAACTGGACGCGATCGAAGAACGGCGAAAACGAGTACGGTCGGTTGGCGCGGAGGCCCGCGATCACCAGTCGGTGCCCCAGGCCACCACGGAACTGGCCAGCGCCGCCGGAATCGATTCGGAAGGACTTCTCCAGGACCACCAGCGGCGAGCGGTTCTCGATGATCTCGACAGGTGTACCGGAGATGCCCGAGGGAAACGCGGTCGACGACAGCCCGTCGAGTCCCGTGCGGGCGCCAGTGCCGCCGGCGTTGAAGAACAGGAGGTTGAACCGGCTGCCGTCCGGATTGAAGCCGTGAAACTGGGTGTTCCAGAGGTTGGCGGATCCCTCGGCCATCACTCGCCCAGCAACGACGTCGGCCAGCGCGCCGAAGATCAGCGCCGGCAGGAAGTGCCCCAGGATGTGGCGCGCGGCGACCGGTGCGGGTCGACGACAGTTCAGAATGCAGCCCTGTGGCGCGGTCACGATCAGCGACCGGAAGCTGCCCTCGTTGTTGGGGACGTCCGGCGCCAGCAGGGCCTTGAGCGCGAACGTCGCATAGGCCTGGGTGTAGTTCATGACGACGTTAATGCCAAAGCGGCTTTCTGGAGAGGTGCCGGCGAAGTCGACCAGGACCGAGTCTCCGTTCACGTCGACGCGGACGTGCAGCCGCACCGGCTCCTCGTAGCCGTCGGTCATCGCCGTGTTTTCGTATGAGCCGTCGGGTAACCCCGCGATGGCCTGACGCATCGCGCTGTCGGAGCGGGCGATGATCTCGTCCGCGAGGGGCTCGATTGTCTCCATCTGAAATTCGTCCATGAACTCGCGGAGCCGGGCGGCGCCAACCTCGTTTGCCGCCGACATCGAGTACAGTTCGGCCGTCACCTCGTTCGGCGCGCGAATGTTGCTCTGAATGATCTGGAGCAGCTCCTCGTTCGGTTTCCCTTCGACGAACAGGCGGGTGATCGGGATGAAGAGTCCTTCTTCGAACAACTCACGCGCGTCAGCGGAGAACACGCGGCCGCCGATGTCGGCAACGTGACAGATGTTTCCAAAGAAGGCGACGAGCCGCCCCCGGTGAAAGGTTGGCGTGATGATAGTTATGTCGAGCAAATGGCCGGAGGTCTTCCAGGGATCGTTGGTAATCCACACGTCGCCGGGTCGGACGGTCTCGGCCGGGAACGCCGCGAGGAAGTGGCGGATGCAGTTGGCCATCGAGTTGATGTGGCCGGGCGTGCCGGTGATTGCCTGGGCGAGCAAGTTGCCGCGCGCGTCGAAGACGCACGCCGAGAGGTCACCCGCCTCGGCGACCGGCGGCGAGAACGACGTGCGAATCAGCGCGGTCGCCTGTTCGTTGACCACCGAAATCAGGCGGCTCCAGAACACTTCCAGCGATAAGGGGTCGAGTGCTTCGACCAACTGCACCACGCGGCTACCCCCTCCTACTCGTTATCCTTGGGGTGGCCTGACGAAACCGCCAGAATGACGACGAACTCGTCGCCAACGCCAATTTTGACGCGGGCGCGGCGGTCCACTTCATACTGCCACTGTGGGAGACGCTGCCCACGGAACTCACACCACGCTTGCTCCCCCTTCAGACGGGTGTACCGGCCACCAATGGGCTCAGTCGGCGTGTTCGCGAGTTGATCCCAGCACCGAATCATCACGTCGAGACGGGCCTGCGCCAGCGTGCTCCAATCGTCGACGACCCGGCGGTTTAGCGCCAGCACGCGATACGGCGTTCGAGGCGTCGGGCGTGGGATGTCTTCTGGTTTGCGTGACACTCACCGACCCGGGCGCTGGACTTCAACCGGCTCCTCGGCGGCGTGACCCAGTCGTTCGCGATTTCGCCGCTCGTCCCAGGCGGCCAGCGCGGTGGCTTCCCACGCATAGAGTGTCTCGGCAAGGCGACTGAGGTGCCCCCCCTGCAACGACGCGGCACCGACCTCGCGCAGTTCGCGGATGCATTCGTCACGGCCGGACGGGCTGAGGAAGGCAATCCATGGCAGGGCAACCTCGACGGCGTGTTGATCGCCGGTCGAGAGAGCGAAGAATGCCTGTGCGGTCGCGCGCAGTGCCTCGCTCTGGCGGCGGGTCATCAGGACCAGGTCCTCGCCATCACTTCGGTGGAGCAGGACCTCTCCGTATTCCAGCTCAGGCAAGACACGACCAGAGTGGAGCAAAAACTCCGAGAGCGTGCGCTCCTTCACGGACATGCGCCCATCCCCCTCGCGGTTCTACGAGAGGGAGTGCGGGAAGGGGCAAGAGGC
>DATLRG010000341.1:0-4651 GCA_035534795.1 Chloroflexota bacterium | reverse complement strand
GGACCCGCGATGGAAGACATGGAGGCCCGACATGGCGAAGGTCCAGCACCGACTCGAGCGCTCGCTGAGAATGTACCGCCGACACGCCGCGCTCGTGCCCGGTGGGAGTCAGACGACGAGCAAGCGGCCGACGATGTATGCCTTCGGCCAGTATCCCATCTTCGCCAGCCACGGGCGTGACGGCCACGTCTGGGACGTCGACGGCGCCGAGTACGTCGACTTCGTGATGGCGCTCGGTCCAATTACCCTGGGCTACTGCTACCCCGCCGTGGACGAGGCGATTCGCGCGCAGCTGGCCAGGGGCATCATCTACGGACTCCTTGCCGAGGTCGAGCTGGAGGCGGCGGAGGCCGTGGTCGCCGCGGTGCCCTGTGCCGAGCAGGTCCGCTTCCTCAAAGGTGGGGCGGAGGTGACCTCGGCCGCCGCCCGGATCGCTCGGGCGTACACCGGCCGCGAAAAGGTGGTCAACTGCGGCTATCGCGGCTGGCACGACCAGTGGTCGGTCACCCGCAACGACGGCGGCATCCCGCGCGCCCTTGCCCCCTACACGCTGACCTTTGGGTACAATAACCTGGCGTCGCTCGAGCAGGTCCTCGACGAGCATCCGGGCGAGATTGCTGCTGTCTTTCTGGACCCTTTCTCCAGCGAGCGACCTGCGCCGGGCTTTCTCGAAGGGGTCCGGGAGCTTGCCCACGCCCACGGGGCGCTCCTCGTCTTCGACGAGATCGTGACCGGGTTCCGGCTGGCGCTGGGCGGGGCCCAGGAGCACTTCGGGGTCGTCCCCGACCTGGCGTGCTTCGCCAAGGGCATCGCCAACGGCATGCCCCTGGGAGCGGTCTGCGGTCGGCGGGAGGTCATGCAGGTCGCCGAGAAACTGATCGTGTCGGTCACGTACGGGGGCGAGGCGCTCTCGCTGGCCGCCGCGGTCGCGGCGATCCACGAGTACCAGACGAAGGACGTCTTCCCGCACAACTGGCGGTTGGGACAGCGCCTGATGGACGGCATGAATGGCGCAGCGCAGGACGCCAAGGTGCCCTTCCGCTGCTACGGGCTGGCGCCAATGAGCGCGATGGCCTTCGACGCGGGAACGCCAGAGCTGACCGCGTCGATGTGGACGTACTTCCTCCAGGAAGCGGCCCACGGCGGCGTGCTCTTCCGGCGAGGCGGGCTCAACTTCGTCACGTACACCCACACCGACGCCGACGTCGATCTGGCAGTCTCGGTCGCGCAAGAGGCGTTCCGCCACCTGCGCCACCGTCTGGACGACGGCAGCCTCCTCGTCGCCGCCGCGGCCAAGCCGCCCGGGTCCACGGGCATCCGCGGTTTCTGAGGGCCCCAAGGCTCGGGCGGCTGAATTCGATGATCCCGCCTGATGGCGTCGGACGTCCCCGCGCCGCTTGCGGCGAACGCGCGGTATCCGCTACACTTGGAACGGTAAGGGACGGGTGTTCGTGGAGCGCCGGGCGGGGGGGGAATGGCGGAGAGATGGCTGGCGGGTACACTTTTGTCGACCTCTTTTGCGGTGCCGGCGGGTTGTCGGCCGGGTTTATCCAGGCTGGATTCACGCCACTGCTTGCCGTGGACGACAGCGTCGCCGCTGTCGACACCTACAGTCGGAATCTCGGTGCCCACGCGCTGTGCGCCGATCTAGCCAGGAACGTGAGCTTGCCGGACGCTTCGGTGGTCGTCGGCGGACCTCCCTGCCAGGGATTTTCGTCAGCCGGCTTGCGTGTGTCGGGCGACGAGCGCAACACCCTCGTTCGCCGTTTTGCGGAGATTGTGGTCTCGCTTCGGCCGGCTGCGTTTGTGTTCGAGAACGTGGAAGGATTCCTCACCGGTGACGATGGGAGGCGCGTTCTCGAGTTGCTGTTGCCACTCATCGAGGCCGGGTACCGGGTCCACCTGCAGAAAGTGAATGCTGCCAACTACGGGGTTCCCCAACACAGGAAACGGGTCATCGCGGTGGGCGGACTCGGGTGGGACCCGTCGCTGCCGCCCCCGACGCACTCCGCTCATGGCGCGCCGGGCGCACGTCTGGTCTCGCGAACGCTACCTCCGGCTCCCAACGTCGCCGATGCCTTTCGAGGTCTTCCCGCCCCCGCCGGCGCGGAGCCCGGGCATCCGACCGACCACTACGCGCGTCTGCTCGACGGCGTCGATCTGGAGCGAGCCAGATCGCTCATGCAGGGCCAGACGATGCGGGACCTACCACAGGAATTGTGGCACGTCAGCTACCGGCGACGGGCCTTCCGGCGCGTCATGGACGGCACGCCCACTGAACGCCGCGGAGGAGCGCCCGCTGGTGTCCGCCGACTCCGTCTTGATGAACCATCGAAGGCAATTACCGGTGGCGCTCGGTCTGAGTTCCTGCACCCGGTTGAGGACCGCTATCTCACACTACGGGAGTGCGCAAGGTTGCAGACCTTCGACGATGGTTTTGCGTTCGCAGGAACGACCGCCGAGCGCGCCCAACTCATTGGCAACGCAGTGCCGCCAAGGCTCGCGCTCGCGATTGCGCGTTGCTTGGCGGCGGACCTCGCAGTCGCCCGGACAGCGACGAGGGAAGGTGCCCTCCTGAGTTTCATACCCACCCTCTCCGCTGGGATGAGTCCCAAGCTCGCGCAGACGGCCGAGGCAGTGGGACTGCTCACGTCGATGTCGAAGTCGGGGGCCAGGCAACTCCCGCTATGGGCCTGACGCAATCACAGCGGGCGATGATCGAGAAAGCTCGCTCGGTTGGAGCCGGGTTGCAAGGCGTCGCGATGTCGGACCACGACTGCAGCTTCCTCGTGGCCACCATCGTCGCTGATCTCGGACTGGGGTCTCACTTTCCAGAGCTCCCGGCCACTGTGGTACCGTTTTTCGACTACGATGCGCGGGCCAGATCCGTCCTTCCTACCGATCGCTTCAGCGACCAATTTGAACGCCTCGTCACGCTCGACCCAAATGCAGACACCTACTTCGCCTGCCTTTCCGCTCTTCTGAAGAGCCGGCTGAAGTACCAGAGGATCCTGGAAACCCAGCCGATACCGACTCTCGACCAGGTGGGTCCACGTGGCCTTCTCCAGTTCGGGACGCTTGCTTCTCGCGCGCTTGCCGCGCTTTTGCTCTGGAGAAAGTGGCTGTTCGATATCGACAACCGAGCCGGACAGGAGACGGGTTATCTGTTTGAGCCAATCATCTGCAGCGCGATTGGCGGTGTCTCGATTGGCCCATCGAGGAGTCCCGTCCACAGACGACAGGACCCGACCTCGGGGAGACAGGTTGACTGTGTACGAGACGCACGGGCGTACGAGATCAAGTTGCGCGTGACGATTGCTGCGTCTGGTCAAGGCCGGTGGCAGGAACAACTCGACTTTCCGCTGGACTGTAAATCGAGCGGGTACAGACCCATTTTGCTGGTGCTCGACCCAACCCCCAACGACAAGCTGGACGAACTGAAGCGGGCGTTCGTCGCCCAGGGTGGGCAGGCCCACGTGGGTCCGGAGGCTTGGAAGCATCTGGAAAGTCTGGCCGGAACGACGATGAGCATCTTCCTGCGCAAGTACGTGAGGGATCCTATGACCGCCCTTCTGGCGGCAGACCAGGGCGAAGCTGGAAACCTGCCAGACCTTACTCTCAGACTCAGCGCGTCGGAGTTCGTTGCCAGCCTGAGCGGCGAGACACTTTGGGTGCCTCGGGCGCCTCCGGGGCAATCAGCCGCGCCTGGTGCTGCGCCGCCCGACGATGATGACGAGGAGGCACCCCATCCGTGAGCAGGAACGCGCTGGGAGGAACGGTTCCGCGCGTGGTCGGTCAATCCATCGTCCGCGTCGAGGGGCTGCCCGCTCCGCCGCGACGCGGATGCTACAATTGACTGAACGCGACGAGGGCAGACACAGGAGGAGGCCAAGGTGAGCGACGTGCTCCACCGCATCCAAATCCCACCCTTCGAGCCGCCGAGCCCGGAGGAGATCCAGCGCCGGCGCAAGCTCTTCGACGAGGTGATGCGGCTGCGCGAGAGCATGCCGCCACTCGGCTTCGATGCGGCCGAGTTGATCCGTCAGCTTCGAGACGGGGACGATCCTCGGCATGCATGACGTTTCGCCGTACGTCCTCGATGCGTCCGTGGCAGTCAAATGGCACCTTCACGACGAAGGGTTTGTCGCCGAAGCGCGCAGGCTCCTGGTAGATCTTCGCGAGGGACGCATTCAGATCATCGCGCCCGATCACGTTCGTTACGAAGTTTCGAGCGCCATACGTAATGCGGTCAGGATGGGGCGCATCCTTCCGGAGGCTGGAGCAACAGCGATCGATCAGTTCCTGTCTTGGAATGTTCCGACGGTCGCCGCCAGTGACCTGATTCGTGCCGGGTACGGGCTAGCGCTGCGTTTTGGGTGCTCCCTGTACGATGGGTTATATCTTGCGTTGGCCGAGGCGACGGGATTTCCCTTGGTCTATGCAGATCATCGCCTGCGCAACGCGCTCGGTAGCCGCTTTCCACTCGCCCTCTGGATCGAAGACTACCCTGGCCAAGCGTAACTCCGTCAAGGGTTGGCCGACGTGGAGACCGTAGAGACCGTAGGGTGGCAGCTTGTCTGCCGCCGCGAAGATTCGACGCTGCACCACGCCCGGGCGGCGGCAGACAAGCTGCCACCCTACGGTCTCTGGG
>DATLRG010000340.1:0-8032 GCA_035534795.1 Chloroflexota bacterium | reverse complement strand
GGCAAGCTCGCGGTCGACGAGGCCGGTGCGGCTGCGCTGCTGGATGATGTGCTGCAGAGCAGCGCGTGGACAAGATTGTTGCTGTTGGGCGAGCCCCAGCCCGTGGCGTAATCCCAGCCCGGCTTGGCGGGGTAGTACAGGTTGGTCGTCCCGTCGTTCACGTCGTGGTAAGGGGGAAAGCCGGACGCCTCCGCGCTAGCCACGGTCGTGTACAGCGCGGGATTGATCAAGCCCAGCCGCTGGCCGGCCGCCTGGTCTGCGATCGCGATCAGTCCGGCCCACTGTGGCGCGGCGATGCTGGTGCCCCCAACGCTGTACTCAAAGCCCCCGTCAAAGAAGATGACGTTACCGGTCGCGGGATCCGAGTTCAGCGCGACGTCGGGAACGCCCCGGCCCGACGCCGGGTTGACGGAACTCGGCTGCCACGCTGGCCTGGCGACAACTGAGCTGATCCCGCCACCACCACCGCAGGGAGTGCTGCATTCGGTTTCCGATCCCCACACCGATTCGTGCAGGTACGAGCTGTCGGCGTTGAGCGTGAGGGCCGTCCCGCCAACGGACGTGACGTAAGCGCTGGAACCGGGATAGGACACCGACAGGGTCGGCTCGCCGCATTCGTACGCGCCGCTGTCGCCGCTCGACACCATCACGCTCTGGCCCTGGGTCGCCGCGACCGCCAGCGCGCTCTCCACTACCGGAATCGCCCCGCTGATGCTCGCTTCGCACGCGCCCAGGCTGATGCTGATCACGCTGGCGCTGTTGTCGCTGGTCGCCTTCTGAATGCTGTCGTACAGCCCCTGCAAAGTGCCATCGGGGAAGCCGTAGAAAAGCAAGCTCGCACCGGTCGCGATGGCGGTGCTCCACTCGAGGTCCAGGGTGGTCTCAGCCTCGCTATCGTTGAGCGGGTCTGGACCCCCGTCGACGTTCACCACCTGGATCGGGGCCTGGGGCAGGCCGGAATGCGACTCGAAGGCGCGTACGTCGGACTCCTGAAAGGTGTCGAAGCCGATAATCCCGATGGTCTGGCCCGCTCCGGTGAGACCCTCGCCGTAGAGGGGAGTGACGTTGTAGGCGGTCTGCAGATCGATGGGATAATAATCGCCCGGCGTGGTCGTCGCCAGGCGCGAGAGCGGGTGCAGCGCGGGGTAGTCGTCTAACCCCAGGATCGCCTGCACCGACGCGGCCAGGTTCGCGGGAAGCTAGGGGTCCTGGCTCGTCGCGTAGAACCGGTGCCCGTGGCTGTCCTGATAATCACTCAGCGACACCGAGAGCGCCTGCTGGATCTGGGCGGCGGTGCCGTGGACCTGGAAGCTGAGGTGGTTTGGCACTGGCGCCGACGCGGTCAGCCCGTAACTGCTGAAGTAGGCGGCCAGCGCGTCGACGTTGGCCTGGGACTGGCCAAACATCCGACCAACGTCCCGCGGCGTGAGCCAGGGGTGAGAGCCACGCTGCGCCGACGACGCCTGGACCGCGGCATTCTGCAGCGCGGTGGGCGCGCTCGGCCGCAGGGCGATCGTCAGCGTCAGCGATCGATCGGGCGGCACCGCCGCCAGCCGCGTCATCGAGGACAGATTCTTCAGGACGTGCCCGTGCAGCGTGACCGGCGGCGGACTCGACGCCGCGACGATCCCCGACGCGGGAATCGCGCCAGACACGACCAGGAGTACGCCGATACCGAGGCGCGTGATGCGAGGCGGGATGAGGCGGCGGAGCCGGGCGTTCATCGACATTCCTCTCAACGAGTGGGATTCGCGGACCGAAGCGCTAGACGCAACCCGGGAAACACAAAACCTACAGCGCAAAACGCAAGGCGCAACGGATGGCGACACAGCCGCCGCGTGCGGCGCAGCGCTGCCACCGTGCGGGCCGGCGCGCTGCGCACTGTCCGGTGCGGTTGACGATTGGGTGGATAGCAAGCTCGGCGAAGCCAACACCGCGTGGGTAGCGGGCATTATAGCGCACTCGCGGCTACCTGCGCAAGCGCATTCCGCGAGAATCGTAGCACTCCGGCAGCCCCGCTATCAGCCCTGGCCGAAAGGCGCTTGCCACGAGTGTAGTCCAGGGGTGAAGGCCGCGCGGGCAATCGGTCTCCGGGCTGCCTCACTCCCTGCCCCTCTCCATTGCGATGGAGAGGGGAGCGAAACCGAGGGGCGCCGCGCGCGCCGCGTTCGTCCCCCTCTCCATCGCAATGGAGAGGGGCGTGGGGGTGAGGCAGCTCGGCGCCGCCCCACCGAGCGTGTACGGTAACACGCCCGGGCAGGGATAGTCTCGAATCCGAGGGCGTGTCGCCGGCCGTCAGGTCGAGCGCCGGCGACGGATCATTTCGCGACGAAGGGCAGGAACACCGTGTTCGGCAGCGAAACCGGGGCTGCGAGCGACATCGCCCACGCGCCACGGCCGTGGGTCCAAGCGATCAGGTGGGAGCCGTCCGCGGTAAGGGTCAGATCGTTCACGTAGGAGTTCGGCAACCCAGAGCCGAGAACCGACCACGACGGACTGGGCGAAGCGCCACCGCAGGAACTGCAGGCCATCGCCCCGTAGTAGGTCCCGATGTAGATGACGCCGGGCTTCGAGGGATCGAGTACAATGCCGGAAACCGGCGCGTCCGGCAGGGCGCTGGCCCCGGAACCACCCAGGGAGGTCCAGGTCGCACCCGCGCCGGCGTTCGTCGTGTGCCAGACGTTGGGAACGCCAACCCCGCCCAGCGTGACCCAGGCCTCCTGCGGGTTGGCCGGATTGAAGGCGATGCCGCTGATCCACGGATTGGGGAACAGATAGGCGGCGGCGGTGGGCGTGGGCAGGTTGCCAGTGATGTCCGTCCAGCTTCCCCCGTCATTCGTCGTCATCTCAACCGTGCCGAATTCGCTGCCGGTGAAGATAATGCCCGTCTGACCGGTTTGCTGCCCCATGGCGATCCTGGAGAGGTAATCGGCACCACTGGGGATCGCCGTGCCTGTGGCGAGGTCGGGGCTGATCACATTCCAGGCGGAGCCGGCGTTCGTGCTCTCATACACGCGATTGGTGCCCGCGAGCAGGCGCTGCGGGTTGGTCGGGTCCAGCCGGAAGGGCGCGACGAAGGCAGTCGGATCGAAGCACGTCGAGTTTCCTTGAGCGTCGTCGCAGGGTGCCGTGGTTTGGAATGAGTCATAGGGCGAATACTGGTCGGCCGAGTTCAGCCCGGAGCTGCCGCGCTCGATGAAAAGGTGGGGGTACTCGGCGTAGATCGTGGTGGAGTTCGGGTCGATCGCCGTGTAGCCGCCATCGCCGCCGTGGTACCCTTGCCAGGATGGCTCGGCCGCCGCGCCGGGCAGGTTCCCGGACGATCCGTTGTCCTGGGCGCCGCCGAGAAGATGACTGGTATCCAGCGCCGTGCTGGTGTAGAACTGGATCGTATCCAACGTCGCGTTCAGGTCGGTCCAGTCGGAACTGGAGGGAGTGCCATTGCCGCCCAGGGTGGTCGTCTTCCAGACACCACCGTCGTTGCCGACGTAAAAGCTCTTGGCGCCAAAGAAGGCGACCGCGTGGTAGTCGGGATGGATGAAGCCACCCGGTGAGACCGACTCGCCGTAGACGTCGCCGACGTCCTTGAAGCTCGTCCCCCCATCGCTGGTGGCGAGGATGGTCACGCCGCCGAAGACGGCATTATTGCCATTGGTGGGATCGACCGCGACGACGTTGTCGTAGGTACCCTGGCCCGGGTTGGAGTTGTTGCCGGAGAGGTTGAAGTAGTTGAAAAGCCCACTGGCGCTGGCAAGCGAGACCCAGCTTCCGCCATAATTGGCGGTCTTGTCCACGTCGATCGCGTTGCCGTCGCAGCCGGCGACGGCAACGTACGCAACCCCGTTGGTCCCGACGCCCAGACCGATGCGGCCGACGTAGCCGCCAAAGGTGTTGAAGGCGTCAAAGACCGGTGTCCAGTCGATGCCTCCATTGGTAGAGACGAGAATGTCGCCGTACTCGGTCTGACAGAAGTCCGCGACCGACGCCCAGAACGTCAAAGGATTCGAGGGATCCTGGACCACTTGGAAGATGCCGCCCGAGGGTGCGACACCGTTTGGAACCGTGGTGACGCCGAGGATCTGCGTGTTGCGGATCCAACTCGCGCCGCCGTTCGCCGTGACGTACAGCCCAACGTCGGTAGCGGCGAGCGCGTGCTGGCTATTAGTCCGATCGACCGCGATGTCGCCGATGTGCTTGCCCGTGAAGGTGCTCTGGCCCGTCAGCGTCCAGGTGGTGCCGCCATTGGTCGACACGAGGACGCCCTGGCCGTACTGGGAATCGCTCTGGTTGTCCTCGCCAGTTCCAGCGTAGATCACCTGCCCGGTCGCGTCGATGCCCAGCGCGCCGATTGCGAGCGATGCCTGGCCATCGGTCAGGGGATTCCAGCTAGTCCCGCCGTTGGTGCTCTTCCAGACGCCGCCGCCCGCGGTCCCGGCGTACACCACGTTCGCGTTGTTGGGGTCCTGGACCAGGCTGGTGACCCGGCCAGACGCGTTGCCAACGTCGGTGCCCGGGACGTTGCCACAACAGCGCTCGTCGGCGAGTGGTTGCGGGCCGAGCGGCGCCCAGGCGTTGCCGACCGCGGTTTCCCGCCGTCCCGAGGGCGCGATGCTCAGAGCTTTGGGATTGAGCACCGGTCCCGAGTGGCCCCCGAGATTTGGGACCGGGCGATGCGCGGCGTTGCCCAGAGGCTCGCCGGTATGAACCTGAGGAAGTGGCCGAGTGGTTGCACCCTGCAGCGTGCCACTCAATGGTGCGACGCTCCCCGTCGGAGAGGGATTCGCGGCCTGCACTGGACCGAAGAAGGCCGCCGACAGGACGAGGGCGGTCAGGAGACGCGCAGGTCTGGACGGGTGACGGAAGGCGCGGGCGATGACGGACCGCATCGAATGCCCTCCCCGTATGGATTATGGATAAGGAAGATCGCCCACGGCGCGCGGGATCGCCAAACTTGATCCAGGGGGGCAAGTGCAGGGATGTGCGGGATTTGCGCAGCAAGTCCCGCACATCCCTGCACTTGCCCCCCTGGCCTCGCCGTAGTGCGCACAGTCTCACGGCTTTCGCGGCGTGCGGAAACCGGGAGCCGTCGCGTCTACAAGCAAGCGGCTTTCAGGCACCAGCCCCACGGGCTCGTCAAGTGTACCACGTCGCCGCCGATCGTCAACGGGCGCGGAGGGTGGATCGGCCTGTTTTGCGTGGAGCGCGTTGCGAATCCAGTGCGTCGGGCCAAAACTTTAACGGGATTCTAATGCAGCCAGGGCTTTCCTCAGCCAAACCCTCTCCCATGCCTTGAGGAGGGTTCGGCTGAGTGAACCTTGTCCACCTCTGTCCCTGTCGTCAGGCTTCGGCCCACACCTTCCGCACGTACACTGCCGACTCCTTCAGCGCTTCGACGGGCGGTCCGATCAGCGTACACTCGACGCCGAGGTAGCCGTCGTAGCCGGTCCCCTTCAGCGCGTGGAAGGCCGCGCGAAAGTCGGTGTGGCCGCGGCCCGGCTGCCAGCGGTTGCTGTCGGCGACGTGGACGTAGCGGATGAACGGGGCTGACTGGCGGATGCTCGCGGCAAGGTCCGCTTCCTCGATCGACATGTGAAAAAGGTCGGCCATGATGCGAATGCCCGGGCGGTTCACGCGCCGGCAGAACTCGGCGCCCTGGTCCAGCGTCTTCACCAGGTGCGTCTCGTAGCGGTTGAGCGGCTCGAGCATCACCATCGCACCGGTGCGCTCGGCGTCCGCGGCGAGCTCCTTCAGCTCGGTCAGCAGGAGCTCGCTTTCGAGCTCGACGGCGGTCCGCCAGGGCGAGAGGTCCGAGATTTGTGCCCTGCCGAAAATTGGCACCAGCAACACCGCGACCGCGCCGAGCTTGCTGCACAGCTCCAGGCGCCGGCGGAGCTGAGCCATCGACGCCTGGCGCTCGGCGGGATCCGGGCTGAGCAAGCCGCGCGCGCCGTCGATCGTCGTCGGCTGCACCCGCCGCCCCGCGAAGAGTCGCAACAGGTCGTCGGCGCCGCGGTCCAGCGACTCCGCGGTGTGTAGCTCGATCCCGTCGTAGCCGATCTCCTCCAGCAAGGCCACCTTCTCTTCCAGCGTCGCGCCCGGTACCATCCCTTCGCGTACCGCGACTTTCACTTTCGTCCTCCGTTCGGTCTTCGTTTGCCCTGAACTTGGTCCACGGTGAAACCCGGGAGGATGTGCTGGATGTGCGCAGCAGATCCAGCACATCCTCCCGGGTTTCACCGTGACCTTGCCGTGGTATAGCTCACGGCCCGTGGATCCTCACTGTGGTAGTATAACCGAGCGAGTGCCGAGGGGAAGCCTTCCGCGGAGGCAGATCCCCTTGCGACCGAGGAGAAGACAGCGATGCCCGACGACGACGACATCACCGCGGCCGATCTTGAGGCCCTGGCGCGCGCGTTCGACCTGGTGCCGGTACCTGCGGACTTGCTGCCGCGCGTGCTCGAAGCGGTGCGCGAGCACCGACGGTCGTTGCGGCGGTTTGCCGCGGCCGGCATCGAGCTGCGCGACGTCTTCCCGTCCGAGATCTACCGTGCCTGAGCGATTGGCTCCAAGGAGTGTGCGATGGACCTGGCGTTCGCGACGATCGGCGAGGTAGCGCCAGCGCTGGCGCGCGGCGCGCTGTCGCCGGTCGAGCTGACCCGTGCCGTGCTCGACCGCATCGAGCGCCTCGACGGGCGGCTCAACTGCTACATCACCCTGCTGACCGATTCCGCGCTGGATCAAGCACGGACGGCCGAAGCGGAGATCCGGCGCGGGGCCTACCGCGGGCCGCTCCACGGTATTCCCATCGCGGTGAAAGACAACCTCGAAACGGCCGGCATCCGTACCACCGCTGGCTCGAAGATTCTGGCCGAGCACGTGCCAGCGGAAGATGCGCCGGCGGTGGCCCGCTTGAAGGCGGCCGGCGCGGTGATCCTGGGCAAGACGAACCTGCACGAGTTCGGGATGGGAGCGACGTCAATCAATCCCCACTACGGCGCGTCGCACAACCCGTGGGACCTGGAGTGCGTCACCGGCGGCTCCAGCGGCGGATCGGCCGCGGCGGTCGCGGCCGGGCTGTGTTTCGCCGCGCTCGGCACCGACGCTGGCGGCTCGGTGCGGATTCCCGCTGCGCTTTGCGGGACGGTTGGATTGAAGCCGACCCACGGCCGCGTGCCGGTCCGCGGCTGCATCGGCGCCTCCAAGCCGACCGTCGACCACATCGGCCCGCTCACCCGCTCGGTCGCGGACGCCGCGTTGCTGCTGCGGGTGATGGCCGGTCCGGACGCGCGCGACCCGACCACCGACCACGTGCCGCCGCTGCCGAGCGAATTTGACAGATCCACCGGCATCGCCGGACTTCGAATCGGAATACCCGGCGAACATTACTTTGCCGAGGTCGACGAGGAGGTCGCGTCGCTGGTGCGCGCGGCGATCGGCGAGTTGGCCCGGCTCGGCGCGACCGTCGCGGACGTCTCGATCGCCGATCACGACGCGCTGCTCGCCGGAGTCGCCGGACTGGATGGCGAAAACGCGGTCTACCACCGGACCTGGATGCGGACGCGACTGCGAGAGTACAGCACCGCCGTTCAGGTGCGCCTGCTCGCGACGCAGTTCATCCCGGCGCGCGACCTGGCGACCGCGCACCGCGTCCGTCGTTTATTCGCCGATCGGTATCGGGAGACTTTCCGCGCGGTGGATCTCCTGGCCACCCCGACGGTTGTCGCACCAGCGTACCCCATCGCGGACGCGGAGGCCGAGGCGTCGGGTGACACCTCGAAGCAGAACCCGTCGTTGGCGCGCAACACGCGCCCGGCGAACCTCACCGGACTGCCGGCGATCAGCGTGCCCGCCGGCTTTACTCGGGGCGGGCTGCCGGTCGGCCTTCAACTGATCGGCCGCGCCTTCGACGAGGCGACGGTCTTGCGCACGGCCGCGGCCTACGAAGCGGTGACCGATTGGCACACGCGGCGGCCAGCGCTGTAGCGCTGTCGCGAGGGAGGTGTTCGGACCGCTGCTGGTGGACCACGGTCCA
>DATLRG010000339.1:0-2568 GCA_035534795.1 Chloroflexota bacterium | reverse complement strand
CGCTGGCGCAGCGCTCACTCACCACCAGACTTTTGCTCACTCAATAGGTTCTTTGCGCGCGTCGTGAAACTGCTCGTCCATCACGCCTCGGTAGATCACAAGGTTGTGATTCGTCGAGACAGTGAGCACCCTCGGGCGATTGTGGTTGGCGTTGCCGCGTAGCGGTTGTTCCTACCTTGCAATTACTCTCCAGGCGTGGAATGATAACGCCGACTCTTCCCGGACGCGCTCGCCGTGACCGGGAGGCGGGGATCCCTGTTCTCCAGGCAATCAGATGAGCGCGACGACGGCGAGGACCAGCGGTAAGATCCCCCTCGCGACAAGCAAGGTCATCGCCCTTTGCGTTTTGCGCATCGCGGGTACAAGGTGCGGGGAAAGGGTCATGAGGCAAGAGATCTGCGCAGCGAATCTCTTGCCTCAGGACCCTTCCCCCGCACCCTCTTAGATCCGGTTTCGGCCAGTAGGAGGGTTCTGTGCGGTTTCACTGGTTCCACCTGATGCCCTACCAGGATCTGCCACCTGATTTCTCGGAGCGGTACCACAGCGTTTGGGTCGACGTGCCCAGCCGGCTCTTCGATCCGGTGGCCTGTCACCGAATGTATCACGAGTACCTCGACGAGCTCGAAGCGGCCGATCGTCTCGGCTTCGACGGCATCTGCGTCAACGAGCACCACCAGAACGCCTACGGCATGATGCCATCGCCGAACCTGATGGCTTCGACGCTCGCGCGACGCACCAGCCACGCGGCAATCGTCGTCATGGGAAACAGCATCGCCCTCTACAACCCGCCCACCCGCGTTGCCGAGGAGTTCGCGATGCTCGACGTCCTCAGCGGCGGACGGCTGGTCGCGGGGTTTCCCGTCGGCACGTCGATGGACTCGAACTACTGCTACGGGCAGACTCCGGCCACGCTACGCGACAAATACGACGAGGCGCACGACCTGATCCTGCAAGCCTGGACCCGCCCCGAGCCGTTTGCCTTCAACGGCAAGTACACCCAGCTCCGCTACGTCAACATCTGGCCGCGGCCGTACCAGAAGCCGCATCCCCCGATCTGGGTGCCGGGTGGCGGCAGCATCGAGACCTGGGAATGGGTCGCCCGGCGGAACTACGTCTACTCCTACCTCTCATACAGCGGTTACAAGCGCGGCAAGCGGCTGATGGATGGCTACTGGGACACGGTGGACCGCCTCGGCATCGACCACAACCCCTACCGCGCCGGCTTTGCCCAGGTCGTCGTCGTCGCAGATTCGGACAACCAGGCCGAAGCGGATTACTGGGAGCACGTCCAATACTTTTACAATAAGTGCCTGCACGTCTACCCCGGCTTTGCCGACGCGCCCGGCTACCGCACCATGCGCACCCTCGAGGCCCAGCTCCCGTCGCTCTCCGGGTCGACGCCAGCGCCCGCGCGCCAGGCGGCGACCTGGCGCGACCTGGTCGACGGGGGCGCGGTCGTGGCCGGCAGCCCGGCGACGGTGCGCGATCAACTGCGCGAGGTCATCAAGACGCTCCACGTCGGGCACCTCATGGTCCTGATCCAGATCGGCAACATGCCACGGGAGAAGGCGTTGCGCAGCACCGAGCTCTTTGCCCGTGAGGTGTTGCCGGCGCTCCGAGGCATGTGGTCGGAGTGGCCCGATCACTGGTACCCGAGCGGCGCGCAGGCGGTGACGCCATGAGCGCGCGACCGGTCCCGATTCGGGATGGGTTGTTTTCGGTCGAGGTTGCCGAGTCCGGCACCGGGCGGCCGACGCTCTACCTCCACGGCGAGCTGCTGCCGCCCACCTGGCAGCCCTGGATGGACGGCTTCGCCACGGACCGTCGCTTGATCGCTCCACAGCACCCGGGCTTCGGCCGATCGACCGGCCTCGAGCACCTCGACGACCTCCTCGATCTCGTCGTCTACTACCTCGACGTCCTCGACGTGCTCGATCTCGACGCGTTCGACCTGATCGGCGAGTCGTTTGGCGGTATGCTGGCGGCGGAGATCGCCGCGTTCGCACCGCGGCGGGTCCGACGGCTAGCGCTGATCGCGCCGATCGGCCTCTGGATCGACGGCGTCCCCACGCCCGACGTGTTCGGCTTACCGGCCTCGGAGCTGCACCAACTGGCCTGGTCGGACCCATCCAGCCAGGCCGCGCGCGGCTTTGCTCCCGACCTCGGCGACGACGCGGAGCGGTTCCGCGCGACGATCGAGCGCACGCGATCGCTGATGGCGGCGGGCAAGTTCGTGTGGCCGATCGCCGATAAGGGGCTGCGCAAACGGCTCCACCGGATCACCGCGCCCACGCTGCTGCTCTGGGGGGACCGCGACCAGGTCGTTCAGCCAGCCTACGGGCGGCTCTTTCAGGGGAAGATTCGGGGATCGGAGCTGGTCACGGTCGCCAACGCTGGCCACTTCCCGCTCCTGGAGCAACCGCCCGAGGCAGTAGCGGCGCTCAGGAGCTTTTTCGACCGTTAGAGGGTGTCTGAAACGTGACCGTTGGTGGAAGATTTGCACAGCAAATCTTCCACCAACGGTCACGTTTCAGACAACCTCACCAGACAGGTCTCTATAATTCCAGA
>DATLRG010000338.1:0-8368 GCA_035534795.1 Chloroflexota bacterium | reverse complement strand
TCCTCCTTACGGGTTTCCTATAGCCAAAATACGGCGTCCGGGGCACAATCCGGTGCGTGAGCACGTGACTGGCACGCTCCACGGTCTCCTCGTACCTCCTGCCAAGGTGAGTAGCGCGCTGTGAGAAACCTCCTCAAACTCCTCGCCACGTTGTTCCTGATCGCGCTCGCTGTTCCGCCGGCAAGCGCAAGCGCGGCCGCACCGAGTGTATCGTCTCCCGTGGTCGCGCCCTCGTCGTCGCCTGCTAGAGTGGGATCCAACCCGTCGCCTGTCACCTCGGCGCCCAAACCGTCGGTTCCTCCCCTGGACTGGGCGATTCCGGACGGCCATTTCTACACCCAGGCAAACGGATTTCCGCTGGGCACGAGCCCCATGGGCTACGCGATTGTCGACGACGCACCGGCAAGCTTTTGGACCGCCTTGCAGAAGTACGGCGGTGTCAATCGGCTCGGTTATCCGGTATCTCAGCGTTTCCTCTGGGGCGGCTTCATCACCCAGGCCACCCAGAAGGCGGTGCTACAGTGGCGTCCGGAGAAGCACGACGTCGATTTCGTCAACGTCTTCGACGAGCTGTCGAAAGCTGGGAAAGATGGCTGGTTGCAGAGCGTTCGTTCCGTTCCCCAACCGTTAGCCTCCTCATTTGACCGCGGACTGTCCTGGCAGCACGTGATCGACCATCGCGTCAATCTGTTGCGCGGTTATCCGGCTCTCTACGCGCGCTACGTTGCCGCGTCTGACCCACTCGACCAGTACGGGCTGCCGACATCGCCGGTGGTGGATGAGGGACCGATGTACGTCGTTCGGTTGCAGCGCGCCGTGCTCCAGGAGTGGAAGGTCGATCGCCCCTGGGCCCACGCGGGCGAGGTGACTGTCGCCAACGGTGGCGACGTGGGCAAGGAGGCGGGAATCTTTCCGTGGAAGACGGTCCGGCCAGTCGCGCCACCGGACGGCTCGTGGAGCGCGACGCCAGGCGACTACGCGCTGACCGGCCACGCGACCTGGTACGGCCCGGGATTTGTCGGCAAAGCGATGGCTAACGGTCAGATCTACCAGCCCGGCGACCCGACGACGACCGCGTCGAACGCTTATCCTCTCGGTAGTCTGGTCCAGGTGACCTCGCCGCGGACGAACCGGACGATCAAGGTCGTGGTGCGCGATACCGGTCGTTTCCCTTACCCCGACGTTCTCGATCTGAGCCCGGCCGCCTTCGAGTCGCTGGGCGGTGCGTTGGGGGCCGGGGTGATCCCGGTGTCCGTCGTGCTACTGAGCGCGGGCCCCGGCGTGACTAGCTCCAGCACCCAGGCGCCCCCGGCGCGGTAGTCCACCCGAAAGAGTCCGCTCTGCGCCAACAATGATGGGTCCAGGTCGCCGCCCCGCGTTCCGATGAACACGTACCGCGCTCCAATCCGCCGGCCCAGGGCCGCGAGCGCGGCGGGATCCGTCGCATCTCGATTGACGCTCGCGGCCAGCGAGTCAATCGTCGCGACCTGGCCGGGTGGCCCGACGCCGTAGAACAACGGCGGCAGCGTGGTCCGACGCCGAGCCAGCACCGGCAGCCAGTAGCCCGCGTCGCTGCCCATCCAGACCGTGTCCAGCCAGCGGTAGCCGTTGATGACGAAGCGCGCATTCGGCGGTGTGTGTTCGCGCGCCCAGTTGATTGCCGCCACGTCGGGAGGACGGATCAGCAGACAACACGGGTTCACGATGGTCGTCAGCGACGGGGCCTGGCTCAGCCCACCCAGGAACAGCATGCCCGCGACGGTCCACGCCGCGGCACGCCCTCGCATCGCGGACCGCGCCACCTTCGGACCTGGCAACGAAGTCGAACCCACGCGCTGGCAAACGGCAGCGCACGAATCGAACAGGAATCCGACCAGGATGGTGGCCGGCACGAACAGCGCGATCGCAATGCTTCCGTCGTTCAGGAACAGGTCGATGGGCAAGTGAAAGGTGGCCGGGTTTGTCAGAATGAAGACGAGCGCGAGCCAGACCGCGAACAGGACGGTGAGAGCTGGACGGCGAAAGACTCCGACCAGCAGCCCGGCTACGGCCAGGGCCAGCACCCAACCGTCGTTTCCCGCCGTGGCGAGACCGAGCGGAAAATCGATCGGCTGCCAGGTGGCGCCGGCGACGACCTGCTGCTGGTGAGCGGCCCAGAGGCGTAGCGCCCAGGGCGAAACCAGGATGAGACTCGCGACCCCAACCGTGGCCAGGCGCAGCAGGTGCGAGCCGAACGCGCGCCAGGTCCGCGACTCCACCAGGTCGGCCACGACGAATCCCACGCCGAGGCATCCCAGGAAGATGGCACCACGCGGGTGGACGACGATCATCGCCGCGGTGGCGACCGCCGCGAGCGCAACCTGGCGCACGGCCGATAGCCGAGGGCGAAGCGCTGGTAGGACGAGCTGCCGTCGGTCCGCGGGAGTCGAGACGTCAGGGGGCCGTCCCCGAGGGCGGCCGACTGACGTCTCGACTCCCGCGGGTCCGGTCCCCGACTCCGAATCTGAACGTGACCGCAATGCCACGCGCAGCGCCGAAGCCGCTGCCGGTAGCGCAGCCAGCGCGGCGAGCTCCGGGTAGCGCCCCCAGGTCACGAAGTAGGCCGGTTGGGTCGTCACCATTGCGACGAGAACGGCCGCGACCGCGCCGGCGCGCTCCGAGCCGGTCAGATCGCGCGCGAACAGATAGAGTGGGAGACAGATCAGAGCATCCAGGATCTGGCCGGTGGCCAGGACCGCCTGGGTGGTATTCGCGCGCGTCAGCCAGGAGGCGAAGGCCGCGAGAGTCTGGAACCCGAAGTGGTAGTCGAAGACCTGTGGCGGCATCAACGGTCCGTACGTCGCCGGAACGCCGCGTTGGTCGAGGATCAGCGAGGCCACGTAACTGTGCTGAACCGGGTCGCCCCACATCGGGGCGACCAGACCCTGCGCGTCGACCGCTCGCACGATCAGCGCGACGACCGACGCGGCGAGCGCGAGCGCCGACCAGGGCGACAGCCGCGGACGGGGATGGCGCCAGACCAGCAACACGGTCCCGATCCCGAGCAGCGCTCCGCCCATCGCCGGACCGACTCGCCAGGGCGTCGCCAGGGTGACCGCGATCGGGGCCAGGAGAATGCTCCAGCCGGTCGCCAAGCCCAGCAGGGCAGCCGGATCTGCCTCCCGCGAGGAAATCAGCGCGGCGAAGCCAAGGCCAGGCAGGAGGCACAACAACAGGGCAACCGGCCAGAGCGCGGCAGATCGACCGACGGTGGCCAGGGTTACTTGAGCGACCTCGACCGCCGATGGGTCGCAGAACGTGCGGTAGACCAGCGCCCCTTCGACCCGACGTCCATCGGCGAAGCGCGCACTATTCTCGGGCAGAACGTGCCCGGTTGCCCACAAAGTTACCGGGCTGGTGCCCGGATCGGTTGCCTCTGCGCGCACAATGAACGCCTGCCCGCGCGAACCCACCGTGGGGCGAAACGAAAAGCGGACCCATTGGTTCGGCTCGAGCGCCGACTCGCGGAACGCCGTGGTGGCGAGCGGTGTACCGCTCGTCGTGGGTAAGACCGACGGGTCGTCCTGGTCAGCCGACCGCAAGCCTTGCCACAGGGTCAGCGTCAACGAACCTGACGTTCGTGGAATCCCCGGGTACACGGCGACTTGCACGTCGACGTCGGCCAGCCCGTCGCACTGCGCGACAAAGCTTTGACCGATCGTGGCCCCACGCCCGAGAACGCCGGCGGGTGTATCTGCGTGGTCCTGCAGGTTGTAGGGATCGACGAACGGGCCGCAGCCGGCGAGAACGAGCAGGAGCAGCAGGGCAGCGAGGGGAAGCTGGCGCTTCGGGCCGGCCAGGGGACCGGCAGCGAGTCGTCCCTCCAACCCGCTTCGTGGTGCATCCGACAAGTTCAGTTGCCCTTCCGCCACCTGGTGCGTACGCTCCTGCGCCTACTCGGGTGTCCGGACTGGTGCCGTGGGTCTATCTGCCAGTGGTGGTGAACGGCGCCGGCAGCGGACGACCCTCACGTCTCCCAGGTAAGAAAAGCGATCAAAAGCCACGTTTGCCAGCGCACAGCGCTGCCAAACGTGGCTTTTGATCGCAGCTTCAAGGCGTCGGCGATGGGTAGCCGCCGAGCGGAGTCGGCGGCGGCACGTAGGGCGCGTTTGTTGGGAAAGGATAGCCGCCGGCTGGCGTCGGACTCGCCGGTGGTGGTGGCGTTGGCGTCGTCGACGGCGGCGACGGACTCTGCCCAGCCGCCGTTGGGGTTGAGGATCGGGTCGGCCCTAGAGTCGGAGAGACAGCGGGCGAGGCGACGGATTGATTCGCCAGGGGCGTCGGCGACCCGACCGTCGTCACGGCAGCCGGGAGCGTGGAGGCCGGTGGAGGCTTCTGCGCGGGCTGACCTTGCTGCGGCGCGAGAGCCGTGGCGGACGGTTGGGTCGGCACGATCGCACCCGGTGGCGCCGGCGTTGAGCTGACGGCGGCTGGCGCGGCGCTCGTCGTGGGCGGCGTCGCACTGGCGAGGGGCGGCGCTGGCGCGCTGACCTTTCGCGTCGCGATCGGGCTGGCGGACGTGGTACCGGGAGTCGAGGTCGGAACGAGCTGGAGCGGTGCCGCACCGGTCGGCGTCGGCGGGGCGAGACCGCCCGGCACGCAGGCCGACAATGCGATCATCAGGCCGAATAAGCCTGCCGCCGCGAGAACGCACGGACGCGAGCGGCGGCGGCGTAACGTGACATCTGGCAAACCGGTCTCCTCGGAAGGTGCTACGGCTGCCATCATAGCGAGATCTGAACTCAGACGCAATCCGCCGAGTCGATGCGCCGTAGCCGCGCGACCAGATTGGGCAGAAGGTCTAGAAAGCGCTTGACTTCCGTCTCGGTATTGTCTTTGCCGAGGCTGATTCTCAGGCTTCCGGCGGCAAGCCGCGGCGACAGCCCGAGCGCCAGCAGAACGTGACTCGGCTCGAGCGATCCCGAAGTACAGGCGGAGCCGGTCGAGGCCATGATGCCGTGCTGATCGAGGGAGAGCAGGAGCGATTCGCCCGAAACTCCTTCGAGGCAAAAGCTCGCGTTGTTCGGCAGACGCCGCGCGGGATGCCCCGTCAGTCGCGCGCCGGGTATCGCGCTCAGGACACCGTCGATCAGTCGGTCGCGCAGCCCGGCGAGGTGTCGGTACCGAGAGTCGCGTTCGGCTTGAGCGAGTCGGAGCGCGTGAGCGAAACCGACGATGCCGGCGACATTCTCGGTCCCGGCGCGGCGGCCGCGCTCCTGCCCACCGCCGTGAATCAGCGGCCAGCAGACCGTACCGCGCCGGACGTACAGCACACCGACGCCTTTCGGACCATAGAACTTGTGGCCAGAGAGGCTCAACAAGTCGGCGCCGAGGCCGTCGACCGACAGGTCGAGCGCGCCGGCCGCCTGGACCGCGTCGACGTGAAGCGGCACACCTCGCGCGTGGGCGATCCGGGCGATCTCCTCGATCGGCTCGATCGTGCCGATTTCGTTGTTCGCTCCCATGATCGAGACCAGAATAGTGTCGCCCTGGATCGCTCGCCCCACGGAGTCCGGATCGACCAGCCCGGTCTGGTCGACCGGCAGGTAGGTGACCCGAAAGCCCAGCTTTTCCAGGAACTCGGTCGTGTGCAACACGGCGTGGTGTTCGATCTGCGAGGTGATGATCTGCCCGCCGCGCCCGAGGTGGGCGAACGCGACGCCTTTCAGGGCGAGATTGTCGGCTTCGCTGCCGCTGCCGGTGAAAGCGATTTCGGTCGATCGCGCGTCCAGGGTCTCGGCGACCGTGTCTCGGGCGGCGTCGACGGCGCTCCGCGCCTCCCGAGCGAGGCGGTAGATGCTCGAAGGGTTGCCGTAGACGTCGCCGAGATACGGGCGCATCGCGTCGAGCACGCGGGGATCGAGGCGCGTGGTCGCGGCGTGGTCGAAGTAGATGGGTGGTTCGGGCATGACCATCAGTCCACGCGCGGTTCGTCGAACAAGCCGGAGTAGAAGCGCCGGACGTAGCCGGGCAGCCTCTCGGGATGGCCCATGGTGCCGCTGGCCAGGCCGGCGAACATCTCCCAATCGTTGCCATCCACGAGCATCCCGCGCCAGAAGCCAGTCGGGCTGTTCGGATCGCGTTGACCTGGAATTCCGTACACGTACAGACGCGCAAGCTCGGTCGCTCTCGCATAGCGGGGATCGGTTTCCTCGGTTAGCCTGGCCACGGCGACCATCAGCTCCGCGGCGGCCGTTCCGTGCAGTCGGCGTTCGTGCCACCAGGCGTGGGCGAGCTCGTGGATGGCTGCCTCTTCCTGCGCGGTAAACAGGTCGACCAGCTTTCGATCGGGCCACCAGTAGCCACCACCGGTCGTCGTGCGGGGATCGCGGACCTTCACGGTCACGCCGTACTGTTTCATCCATGCCCAGGCGTCCGCGGTGACGGGCAATTCGGGCAGATTCGGATGTAGTTTGACCATTGTACCGCCGTCCGTTCGAGGTTTTCCGTTTGATTCTACCAGACAGCTCAGGCGCCGTGGGCCAGGAGTATCACGCTCGACAAGCCCGTCCGTCGTAGAATAGAATGGCTGTCGCCAGTGGAGGAGGAACGCGCGGGATGACGCTCGAAGAACTGCGCGCGGAGATCGATCAAGCTGACCGGGATCTCGTCTTCCTGTTGAACCGCCGCGCGAGGATTTCGCAACAGGTCGGTCAGATCAAGCGCGAGCAGGCCGGCGTGGGGCGTGAGCCGCACATCTACCAGCCGGATCGCGAGGCCCAGGTCTACGCGCAGGTGGACGCGCTGAATCAGGGTCCACTGCCAAACAGCGCTCTGCACGCCATCTACCGCGAGATCCTGTCGTCGTCGCGGGCCGTACAGCGCCCGTTGCGCGTCGGCTACCTTGGCCCGGTCGCGACGTTCGCCTACGAGGCGGCGAAGCGGCATTTCGGCTCCGAAGCCACCGTCGTGCCGTGTCGCACGATCGCCGACGTCTTCGTCGAGACGGAGAAGCGGACCGTCGACTACGGAGTGGTACCGGTCGAGAACTCGACGGGCGGGGCGGTGATTTCTACTCTGGACAGCTTCCTGGAGACCGAGCTCCAGATCTGCGCAGAAATCTTGCTGCCGGTCAGTCACAACCTCCTCTCCCGAGGAAAGCTGGACCAGATCACGCAGGTCTACTCGCACCCGCAAGCTCTGGCTCAATGTCGTCGCTGGCTGGCCGAGTGGTTGCCACGCGCGACGTTGGTCGAGACGGCGAGCACTGCCCTGGCGGCGCAAATGGTCCAGGACGAGCAGTCGGCGGCGATTTCCACCGAAGCGGCGAGCGAGGTGTACGGGCTACCGCTGGTGGCGCGGCGCATCGAAGACGAATCGACAAACGTGACCCGCTTCCTGGTGATTGGACCGCACCGGAGCGAACCGACCGGCCACGACCGGACCGCGCTCGTCTTCGCGGTCCACGACCGCGTCGGCGCCCTCCAGGACGGGCTGCGCTGGTTCGCCGAGAACGCCATCAACCTGACTCGGATCGAGTCACGGCCATCCCGGAGGCGTCTTTGGGAGTACGTTTTCTTCGTGGATCTCGACGGCCATCCCGCCGACGATCACGTTGCGCGCGCGATCGAGGGGTTGCGCCAATCGTGCGCCTTCGTTCGGGTCCTGGGGACCTGGCCGGCCTCTCGGGTTGCTGAACCTGTTGCAGAGTGATGAGGACTGAGGACTGAGTGAAGTTGGACCCGGCTCCCACTCAGTCCTCAGTCCTCATCACCTTGCAACTCGTTTGCCGCTGGCACAGATGGTGCGACGGCGAGACTACCAATCTGAGCCAAGGGGAGGGAAGGAGCAGGAGCATGCCTTTATCCTGGTCTGGCGGTGACCGAAGGACGATCTGTGATCACATCGAGGAACTTGCCGGCGAAATCGATCGCGTGCTGGTCGGTGTGACCCCGCGCGCGGCCTCGGTGACGCTGATGCTCTTCGACCGTGTCGTCGCGCGCTACGAGCGAGAAAATGGTCGGACCTTGAGCGAGTCCGAGCGCGAGACGATCCTGGCAATTCTACGACACATCGTCGCAAGAGATGGGCGCGAGGACCTGCCGACAGAATAAGGGCGATCCCGTGTCCGAACACCAGAGACCAGTGTCGCCCCGGTCGGAGGGAACCACGGCCCCACGGACAGTGCGGCGTTCAGCCTCGCGGCATCGACGTGTCGGCCGCGATTCCGTCGCGTCGGATTCAGTCTGGCGTCGCCGTGCGGTGGGCGTCGACGAACTCCCGGATGTCGTCGTAGGTGAGCACCGAGTGAACCGGGTAGCCAAGTTCGCGGAGCCGGTCGGCGCCCCCTTGCTGGCGATCCAGAATGACGGCAACTGCCGCGACCTGC
>DATLRG010000337.1:0-6337 GCA_035534795.1 Chloroflexota bacterium | reverse complement strand
GCGGTGCGCTTGCGCACCGCTCACTCACCACCACCAGACTTTTGCTCGTTGATGTAGTGGCGCGACCCTGCCGACTCCTAACTCCCGTTGCCTCCTTCGCGCCGATCGCGGCGCGGTGGCCCTCGCCAAGCGCGGTCCGGTCGAGTACCATGGGCGGCGTCACGCCGAGCAGTCCCGACGATGGCTTCGCCAACGCGGGACCTGCGCGACGGGCCGTTGACGCGAGAGATTGGAGGACGCGATGCGCGAGAACCGAGTCAAGGCGCTCTGGCGAGAAGGAAAGCCGGTGTCGGTCGGCTGGCTAGGATCGGCCGACGGCTACGTCGTCGAGACGATGGCGCAGGCCGGCTTCGACGCCCTGGTGGTGGACATGCAGCACGGGATGGCGATCGGTCCTGATCGTGCCGCCGCGGCGTTTCAGGTCATCAGCACCACCGAGACGGTGCCGGTGGTCCGCGTCCCGTGGAACGATCCCGTGCCGATCCAGTACGCGCTCGACGCGGGGGCGTATGGCGTGATCGTGCCGATGGTCAATTCACGCGAGGAAGCGCTCAAGGCGGTCGGCGCCTGCCGCTACCCACCGCTGGGCTATCGCAGTAATGGGGCAAACCGCGTGCGGTACTACGCCGGTCCGGACTACTTTGCCCACGCCAACCAGCAGGTCATCTGCCTGGTGATGATCGAGACGGTCGAAGCGGTCGAGCGGATCGAGGAGATCGCCAGCGTGCCCGGACTGGACGGCTTCTACATCGGCCCGACCGACCTGGCGATCAGCCTGGGCCTGCCACCCCGCCTCGACCATCCGGATGCGCGCCACGCCACGGCCTGTCAGAAGGTACTCGACGCCGCCCGCGCGCACGGTCTGACCGCCGGGCTGCACTGCACCGGTCCCGAGGAAGGGCGTCGCCGCTGTTCGCAGGGCTTCAACTTCAACGCGATCGGCGGCGACGTCGGCTTCGTCGCCGCGGGGGCCAGGGCGACGCTGGAGCGGTTCCGGGCCGAGTGACAGCGTACTAGGTCACCGGGTCCACGTCGTCGGCGCCCGATTCAGTCGCCGACGCGCCGGGTTCCGTGGCCGACCGCAGGGTTGCGCGCAGGGTCGTCAGGGCGCGACGGTGTACCGCGGTGACGGCCTGCGCACTGATGCCAATCTCAGTCGCCAACGCCTGGACGTCCAGGTCGCGAAAGTACAGGCCGGCGATGACCGCGCGCTGCCGTGGTGACAGGCACTCCAGGGCGCGGGCGACCTGGCGGCCAGGTGGGCCGCCGGTGGGTCGTGCCACGCGACCGCGCGCGAGGAAGTAATCGAGATGGCTGTCCGTGGTGACGACCTGACGCCCCAAGCGACGACGCTCGGCGCGGAGGAAGGAGTTGAGGCGGTCCGGCAGCTTCCGCACCATAAAGTTGACGAGGACGGCGCTGCTGGTGCATTCGTCGCCGCGGAGCGTCTCGAGGAAGAGCCGCGCGGCTTCCTGGGCGACGTCTGACGGCTCGACGGCGAGAGACGGGGGCACCGGATTGCTCCGGAGCGCGTGTTTCACCACCGGCGCGCAGGCATCCCAGAGCGCCGCGAGCGCGTCGGAATCGCCGGATCGGGCGTCGAGAAAAACGTCGTCGGAAATGGGGATCGTTCCAGTACGCACCGCGGATGACCTCCTTCGGATTCGGAATGAGGACGGCGATCCTCTATTCGGAATGAGGACGGTGACCTCTTGAGAAGAGTTGCTAACGAGACCTGTGTTTGGCGGTGCTGTGCATCGCCAAACACAGGTCTCGTTAGCAACCCTTATTCGTAGCGTCGAATCACCGCGACGACTTTGCCCTGGATCGCGACGTCGGACACGATTAACGGTTCGAGAAAGGGATTGGCCGGTTGCAGCCGGACGTGGCCTTTCTCGCGGTAGAAGCGCTTCAGCGTCACGCCGTTGCCACCCAGGAGCGCGACCACGGTGTCGCCGTTTTCGGCGGTGGTGGCTGACTGCACCACGACGTAATCGCCGTCGTTGATGCCATCGCCAATCATGCTGTGTCCGCGGACTTTGAGCACGAAGTTATCCTGGCGACGCGCGAGGCCCGCCTCGACCCAGATGAACTCGCTCCGCTCCTCGAAGGCCTCGATCGGCTGGCCGGCAGCGATCGTCCCGACGATGGGCAGGCGGTAGATTTTCGGGCGGTCGGCCGCCGATTCAGACTGGACGACCTGAAGGCTGCGCCACTCGTGGGGATTGCGGTGAATGAACCCTTTCTTTTCGAGCGCGACGACGTGGGCGAGAGCCGCGGTCGCGGACGTACCCATCGCCTGGCCGATTTCCTGGATCGACGGCGATAGGTCGTTCTCCTCGATGAAGCGCGCGATGAACTCCAGTGCAACGCGTTGACGTTCGGTCAAACGACGGTCCATGCGTCCCTCCCGACTGTCGTTTATTCTATAATATAGTAACCTGTGAATACAAGTATTTTGGCGAAAACTTTTACAGGATATTAACCTCTGGCAATGGTCTCCCCGTGCAATTGGTTGCGCCCCGGCCGGCCGCTATGCTAGAATCGACCTCAGGAGGGTCGCTCGCGCTTCGGCCAGGTCGTTTTCCCCACGCGTGATGGGGTGAACCATGACATTCGTTGATTAGGACGTGTTGAACGGTGGACTGTCCCACGCTCACTCTGCGCCGCCTCGGCGATTTCTCGTCGCTCGAGTTGAGTTGGCGAGCGTTGCTCCCGCGGTTTGCTGGCGATACGATCTTCCTGACCTGGGAGTGGCAGCGGCTCTGGTGGCAACATTGCGCTGAGGGTGAGCTCCACCTGCTCACGATCCAGGCCGACGACGAGCTCGTCGGGATCGCTCCGCTCCTGCGTCTCGACGGCCGCTGGGGCTTCGCCGGCGGGGTCGAAGTCGCCGATTTCCTCGACGTGATTGCGCTGCCGGGGCACGCCGCGAGCGTGGCTTCTGCCGTCCTGGATTACCTCCAGCACCACGGCGGCGACGTGGACCTCCGCAACCTCCGCCCGGACTCGATCGGAGCGACCCGGTTGCTGGAGGAGGCGCGGCGCCGAGGCATCGCGGCGACGATCGAGCAGGAGGACGTGTCACCACGGGTGGAGCTTCCCAAGGATTGGGACGATTACCTGCAGTTCCTCTCCAAGAAGGACCGCCACGAGCTCCGGCGCAAGCTGCGGCGACTGCTGTCCAGCGGCGACGTTCGCTACGCCGTGGCCAACGATCCCGCCACGCGCGGTCGCGACGTCGACGATTTCATCCGGTTGCACCGCCTCAGCGCCCCGGAGAAGGCATCCTTCATGACGCCCGAGATGGCGCGGTTTTTCCACGCGCTGGTGGAAGAGTTCGCGCCGAGTGGCTTGCTCCGTTTGTACTTCCTGGAGGTCGATCGCCTGCGCGTCGCCGCGGTCGTCCTTTTCGACTACGGCGGCGAGTTCTTGCTCTACAACAGCGGCTACGATCCTGCACACGCCCATTTGAGCGCGGGATTGCTGCTGAAGGCGCTTTGCCTGCGCGATGCGATCGACGAGGGGCGACGGACCTTCGACTTTCTACAGGGCGACGAGCCGTACAAGTATGACCTGGGCGCCACGAACGTGCCGATCCTCCGCCTGCGCTTGGAGCAGGATGGATCGGACCGACGAGGAGTAGCTCGTGGCGACGCTTAGAGTCGCGATGCTCAGCGTTCACGGGTGCCCACTGGCACCGCCGGGAACGCGTGAGGCTGGCGGGATGCAGATGTACGTCAAGGCGCTCAGCCGCGAGTTGGGGCGCCACGGGCTGGTGGTCGACGTTTTCACCCGGCGGACGGACCCATCGCTGCCGGAGGTCGTGCCCTTCGGCGTGAACGCGCGGGTCATTCATCTCAACGCTGGCGAGCCGGCCTCGATCGACAAGAATCTGGTCGTGGACGTGCTGCCCGAGTTCGTGTGCAACCTCCAGCGCTTCCGCCGCTCCGAGGGAATCGAGTACGCCGTGGTGCATAGTCATTACTGGCTCAGTGGCTGGGTCGGCAATCTCCTCGCACCACGCTGGGGCGTTCCTCACCTCACCATGTTTCATACCCTCGGCCGGCTGAAGAACCGAGCTCTGGCCGATCAGGAGGAGACCGACGCCCGGATCGAGGTCGAGGAACACATCGTCGGGTCGGCGGACCGGGTCGTGGCGTCCAGCGAGCACGAGCGTCAGGCTCTGATCGATCTGTACGGAGCGCGTCGAGAAGAGGTCACGGTGATCAACGGCGGGGTGGACCCGCGGCTGTTTCAGCCGCGCGATCCCGTGGCGGCACGCGCCAGGCTCGGTCTCGACGGCGAGGTCGTGTTGTTCGTCGGGCGGATGGACCGGGTCAAGGGCCTCGACGTCCTCCTCCGCGCCGTCGCTCTCCTGAAGCATCGCCCGACCTTGAAACTGGTCGTCGTCGGCGGGTCCGGCCAGGAGACCGAGCTGCGCCGGAGCCAGGCTCTGGCCAGGGCGTTGGGACTGGACGTCCTGTTCCGCGGCGCGGTTGCTCAGGAAGGACTTCCCGATTACTACAACGCCGCCAGTGTCCTGGTCGTCCCGTCGCACTACGAGAGCTTCGGTCTCGTCGCGGTCGAGGCGCTGGCCTGCGGTCGGCCGGTCGTCGCCTCGATGGTCGGGGGGCTACCCACCGTCATTCGTGATGAGGAGAACGGCTTGCTGGTCCCCTGGCGACGTCCGGAGGAGTTCGCCCAGCGGATCGAGCGCGTCCTCGACGATGCCACGCTGCGCGCGACGCTCTCGGCGCACGCGCGTCCGTCGGTGCTCCGCTATAGTTGGGGAGCCGTCGCGGATCGCGTGGCCACGCTCTACCGTGATCTGACGACGAGGCGGCAGCCGGTCCACGTGGGCGCCGACGGGGCCTGCCGGCATTGAGCGGGTTTTCTCATCTGGACCCCAGTGGACGCCCGCACATGGTCGACGTTTCTGACAAGGACGAGACGCGCCGCGCGTCCACGGCGCGTGGGCGGGTTTTGATGACGCCCGCGACGCTCGCCGCCATCGCGGCCGGTCAGGTCGCGAAAGGTGACGTCCTGGCGACCGCCCAGGTTGCCGCGGTCATGGCGGCCAAGCGTACCTGGGAGATCATTCCCCTCTGCCACCCGCTGCTGCTGACCGGCGTCTCCGTGTCGTTCCGGTTGGACCACGACGCGAGCGCGGTGGAGATCGACGCCACGGTGAAGACGACCGGCAAAACTGGCGTCGAAATGGAAGCCCTTACCGCCGTGAGCGCTGCCGCGCTGACGATTTACGACATGTGCAAGGCCCTGGATCCAGCGATGCGGATCGCGGACGTCCGGTTAGCCCGCAAGAGTGGCGGCAAGAGCGGCGAGGTTGTCCTCGAGGACTGAGTGCCGAAGTCAGGAGTCAGCAGTCAGCAGTCAGCAGGGGACGGGACGCGGCCGGGCTACCGGGACGTCCTCGTCGCGCTGTTTCTGGCGGCGCTGGCCATCGCGATCTACTACCCACTGACGCTCCAGGGGCGAGTCCTCTCCAGCCTGGACTCGCTGGTCTATTTCTATCCCAACGCGATCTATCTCGCCGAGCGTTTGCGCGCCGGTCAAATCCCTCTCTGGGACCCCTACATCTTCGCCGGCGTACCGTTCCTCGCCAACAGTCAGGTTGGCGCGCTCTATCCGCCGAATCTGCTCTATCTGCTTGGCCCGGTCAGCCGCGTCTACGCCATACTCGTGGTCGCGCACGTCTGGTGGCTTGGCTTCGGCGTGTATCTGGTCGCGCGTGGTAGCCTCGGGCTCGGTCGCCTGGCCGGGACGTTCGCCGCGATCGCGGTCGCGTTCGGCGGTTTCGTCGGCGGCATGAATGGCCACCTGAATCAGCTCGAGGCGCTGTCCTGGGCGCCGCTGGCGATCCTGCTGGTCGAGCGCGGTGCCGTCCACGCGAGCTGGCGGATCGAAGTCCTGGCCGCTCTGCCGTTCGCCCTGGCCGCCGTCGCCGGCCACAGCCAGGAGCTGTACATGACCGGCGTGGTGGCAGAATTGGCGGGGTTCTCGCGGGTGATCCAGCGACGGGGCGCCGGGGTCGGGAATGAAGCGACACGGCACCCGGACAGGAGAGCGAAGGGGCAAAGGAGTGGCGGGCTACCGATCCTGCCCGTTCGCGTTGCGCCCGCTGCCCGACCCCCGACTCCCAACCCCATCTTTCCGGCGGCGATCGACCTGCTGCGCCTGACGATCGGGCCGGTGCTGGGTGTCCTGATCGCGGGGGCGCAGTTGGTGCCCACGCTCGAGCTGACCCGCCTGTCGATGCGGGCGACCGGTCTCGATTTCGCCAACGCGGCGTCTTTTTCGCTCCCGCCTCCGCTGA
>DATLRG010000336.1:0-2388 GCA_035534795.1 Chloroflexota bacterium | reverse complement strand
TATGGTCCACGGCCGCCTGATCGTGGACGCACCGACCGCAGGTGAGTCTGTACCCAATGGAGCCTCTGCCAGCGGAGAGGTCGCGGTGGCGGTCGGCAACGGGCCCACGCTCGACGTCCCCCGGCCAGCACGGGCCGAATTCGCCCTGGCGACCGGGGCACTCACCTGTCCCTCCTGTGTCGTCCGCATCGAGCGCTCCCTCAACGAGATGCCCGGTATCGACCACGCCGCCGTGAACGTCGGGTCGGAGCGCGTGGTCGTTGACTACGATCCCGCCCAATCGACGCCAGAGGGACTCCGCAAGGCGATCGAGTCGACCGGGTACGGCATCCGTGAAGTTGGCAGCGGAGCCACCGGCGAAGACGCCGAGGGCGCGGAACACCGGGCCGAGATCCGAGATCTCACGCGCAGGCTAATCTTTGGGGCCATCTTCACGGCGCCGGTGCTGTACGCCGTCATGGTTGGCGATTTCATTGGCGAGCGCTGGGTCCCCGATCTGCTGGCGAAGCACTGGGCTCAGCTCGCCCTGATCGCCCCGGTCATGTTCTTCACGGGCTGGCCGATCCACCGCACGGGCTGGTTGACGCTGAAACACCGCGGTGCCGACATGAACACCCTCGTGACCATTGGCACGACGGCGGCATTCGTCTACAGCCTCGTCGTTACAGTTCTCCCGGACACCCTCCCCTCAGACCTGCGCGATGTGTACTTCGAGGCGGTGGGCGTGATCCTCACGTTGATCCTCCTGGGCCGGCTGCTCGAGGCACGGGCGAAAGCGGGGACCGGCGAAGCCATCCGGAAGCTCCTGCGCCTGCAACCGAAGACTGCACGCGTCGAGCGGGACGGTTCAGTCGTTGAAGTGCCCGTGGAAGAGGTCGCCATCGGCGACGTCGTCATGGTCCGCCCTGGCGAGAAGGTGCCGGTTGACGGCGAGATCGTCGATGGCCGCTCTTCATTGGACGAGTCGATGGTGACGGGGGAATCCCTTCCCGTGACGAAAGGCGCAGGCGACGCCGTTATCGGGGCGACGCTGAACCAAACAGGGGCGTTCAGCTTCCGCGCAACGAAGGTGGGCAAGAACACGATGCTGGCGCAGATCGTCAGCCTCGTAGAGCAAGCTCAGGGCTCGAAGGCTCCCATCCAACGCCTGGCGGATGTCGTGGCGAGCTACTTTGTGCCGGGCGTAGTGTTCATCGCCGTTGCGACCTTCGTTGCCTGGTATGACCTGGGGCCGTCCCCAGCACTGAGCTACGCCCTGGTGGCGGCAGTTTCCGTGCTGGTCATCGCCTGCCCCTGTGCCCTCGGTCTCGCGACGCCGCTATCGATCATGGTGGCGACAGGGAAAGGGGCGGAGAGCGGCATCCTCATCCGTTCGGCCGAGGCGCTGGAGACCACGCATAAGCTCACGGCGGTGGTCCTCGACAAGACCGGCACCATCACGCGAGGGGAGCCCGCCCTGACTGACGTGGTCGTTACGGGTGGAATCGCTGAAGACGAACTTCTGCGCCTGGTGGCCTCGGCCGAGCAGGTCTCAGAACACCCTCTCGGGCAGGCGATTGTCCGCGGCGCCGAATCGAAAGGCCTGAATCTGGGCGAAGCGAAGGGCTTCGAGTCGGTCACCGGCAAAGGCATTCGCGTCAGCGTCGAGGGTCGTGCGCTCCTCATCGGGAACAAGCTCCTTCTGGAGGACGCGGGGATCGCCGTGGAGAGCCTCAGCGAGCGCGCGGATTCGCTGGCGCTAGAAGGCAAGACACCGATGTTTGTCGCGGTGGACGGGGCAAGCGCCGGCCTCGTGGCGGTCGCTGACACGGTCAAAGAGGACTCTGCCGACGCCGTCGCAGCTCTCAAGGCGCTCGGTATCGAGGTCATCATGATCACCGGCGACAACCGTCGTACGGCCGAAGCGATCGCGCGCCAGGTCGGGATCGACCGTGTGCTCGCCGAAGTGCTGCCCCAGGACAAGTCGCGCGAAGTGCGCCGGCTCCAGGACGAAGGAAAGCTCGTGGGGATGGTCGGCGACGGCATCAATGACGCGCCAGCTCTCGCGCAGGCCGATGTGGGGATCGCCATTGGCACTGGCACCGATGTCGCTATCGAGGCAGCGGACATCACGCTCATCTCGGGTGATCTGCGGGGCCTGGTCACGGCCATCTCCCTCAGTCGGGCAACCATGCGCAACATCCGCGAGAATCTCTTCTTCGCGTTCGCATACAACCTGGCGGGAATCCCTATTGCAGCTGGCGTCTTCTATCCGCTGGTCGGCGTCACGCTGAGCCCGATGATTGCTGCGGCTGCCATGGCATCCAGTTCATTGTCGGTCGTTACTAATGCGAATCGGCTCCGCCGCTACCGTCCACCGGCCACCACGGCCAGGACGCGATGATTTGA
>DATLRG010000335.1:0-3850 GCA_035534795.1 Chloroflexota bacterium | reverse complement strand
TCCATTGGCGAAGAGCGGCGAGGACGACAAGCTGGTCCGCCAAATCCGCCAACTCCAGTTCGTCGCTGGCCGCCTGGCCGATGCTCGCGACGAGGCGGACGCGCTCACCGCGTTACAGAGGTTTGGCCAGCCGAGTACGACGGTGGGCAAGTTGTCGGACTGGAATCCTGATGCGAGCGGTGCCAATCCGGTTCGGACCATCCATAGCACGCTCAAGGTGGCGCGAGAGGCGATCGAACTGGCCATCGAGGAACATCGGACGGCCGCTCTCGCGACGCTGCTCACGTACCTGCGCGATTTCACGTTGGCCTACGCGCGCTTTCGCCGGCAACAGGGTGCTACGACCTTTCACGATCTGCTGACCTGGGCGCGGGGCCTGCTGCGCGATCACGGCGAGGTCCGGGCCCAGGCCCAGCGCCGGTTCGAGCGCATCTTCGTCGACGAGTTCCAGGACACCGACCCGCTGCAGGCCGAGATCGCCTGGCTACTCGCCGCCGAGCCAGACGTTGCTGTCGGCACGCGCTGGGACGCCGCGCCCCTGGTGCCGGGCAAGCTCTTCGTCGTCGGCGACCCCAAACAGTCGATCTATCGCTTCCGCCAGGCCGACCTCCGCCTTTATGCGGGGATCTACGGGCGAGCGCGCGACGACGAGAAAGTCGCGCTGACGCAGAACTTTCGCTCGGTGGCGCCGGTGCTCGACTGGGTGAATTACCAGCTCGGCCGCGACATGATCGAAGAGAACGGCGTCCAGGCGCCGTACGTCGCGTTGCAGCCGGTGGCGCTGGGAGTGGACTTCGGCGACCAACCGTACGGGCTCCACCAGATTGGCGTGGAGATCGACGGCGCTGCCGCGACGGTCTGGTCGGCGGAGGCCGGCGCCGTTGCCGGTATCGCCCGGCAGGCCGTCATGGACGGCTGGAAGGTGCGGGGGGCGGACGGCCGGCTTCGGAAGGCGCGTTACGCCGACGTCTGCGTGCTGCTGCCCACGCGTCACAACGTTCGCCGCCTGGAGGACGCCTTCGAGCGGCACGACGTGCCCTACCGGATCGAAAGCGGCTCCCTCGTTTTCGCCACGCAGGAGGTCCGCGACCTTCTGAACTGCCTCCGCGCGATCGACGACCCGTCGGACCAGGTTGCATTGGTGGCCGCGCTACGCTCGCCGGCCTACGCCTGTTCCGACGTCGACCTGCTGCGCTGGGTGGAGGACGCCGGCGCGTTGGATTACGAGCGGCCGCGCGATGGCAAGATCGGACCGGTCGCCGACGCGCTGGTCTCGCTGGAGCAGCTTCACCGAGCGCGCGTCGACCGGTCGCCGGCCGCGACCGTCGAGGCGCTCATCCGCGAGCGCCTACTGGCGGTCCAGACCTTCGGCCAGCCGCGTCCGCGCGAGGCCTGGCGCCGCCTGCGCTACGTCGTGGCGCAGGCCCGCGCGCTGGCCGCCGCCGGCCGTACCACCCTGCGGGCGCTGGTCGACTGGCTCGAGGGCCTGCAGCGCGTCGAGGTCCGCGACCTGGAAAGCCCGCGGCCGGAGCAGGACGAGGACGCCGTGCGGCTACTCACCGTTCACCGCGCCAAAGGACTCGAGTTCCCAATCGTCGTGCTGACCGGCCTGGGTGCCAGGGGCAGCAATGCAAACCGACCGGTGCGAATCCTGCCCGCTCGCGATGCCGGCAGTGTCGAGGTGCGGTGCGGCAGCTTTCAGACGCGCGGCTACGAGGATGCCAGGCAGCACGAAGCGCAGATCGACGCGGCTGAGCGCATCCGCTTACTCTACGTCGCGGCGACCCGCGCCCGGGACCACCTCGTGCTCTGCCTTTTCCGCGGCCCGTGGAAAAGCGATGCCGCGCGTATCGCCGAGGGATTGCACGACCTCGGCGACTCCGCCTGTCACGCTCTCACCTTGCCGGAAGCGCCGAGCCCGGGTTTGGTCGCGCCGGGCCTCGACTCGTTCGCGGATACCCCGGACACGCCAGTTCCGCTGGCTGGGACTTTCGGAGTACCGGCGCACGGGTCGTGGCCAGACAGCGTCGCGGGAAACGATGCCGAGGGAGCGCTGCTGACGCCAGACGAGCACGCTCGCGAGGAACAGCGCTGGGTGGAGACGCGGCAGGCGCTGATCGCCGAGTTGGGCACAGTCGCCAGCGTGACGGCTACGGATCTCGCCCAGTTCGGTCCGGCGGAGCGTCAAGCAGAAAGCGGGACCAGGACCGCGCCGGGCGCACTCCCAGATGCGTTGCCGGATGCAGTGCGCGACGGGAGCGAACCAGAGGGCCAGCAACGCGCGGGGTCCGAGCCTGCCTCCCGTCGCGACGCCTCGACCGACGAGCGCGTCGCGTTTGTCGTGAGCGGCCAGCCCGGGTTCAACTCCGGCGACGATGACGCCCCCGGCGAGGATGACGACGCCGCGATGGTCTCGCGGGTCGCCACGGCGAGCGACGCGGCCCTCGCGTCGCTCGGCGAAGACGACGACCAGCCATCGGATCTGGAGGACGGCGCCGAGGAGAGCGTGGCACCTGCTGACGCCGCGCGCAGGCTCGGGCGAGCGGTCCACGCCGTTCTGGAGGCGGGGATCTCGCCCTCGAACCCCCATTTCGACGCGGTCACCGAAAACATCGCTCGTCGCCTCCGCGTCCTCGCTCGCGTCGAGGAGGTCCGCCGACTGGTTCGGGCGGTCTCGGACAACCCGCTCGTGCGCGAGGCCATCGCCAGCGGCCGCCTCTGGCGCGAGGTCGACGTCGGCTGCGCGGTCGACGGCGTCGTACTCGAGGGGCGCATCGACCTGCTCTGCGAGCGTGCCGACGGCTCGCTCGCGATCGTCGACTTCAAGACCGACCGCGTCGACCGGCAGACCGTCGCCGCGCGGGCTGAGGACTACCGCCTCCAGGTCGGCGCTTATGCGCTGGCTGCCGAGCAAGCGACCCACAAACGGGTCAGCTCGGTCGAGATCGTCTTCGCCTCGCTGGACGGCCATACCGAGGCATTCTCGAACATCCCCGCGCTGATTGAAGACGTTCGAGCGGCGCTGACGGCGGTCAGAACTCCTACCGACGTGGCAGGGTGGGACGTGATGGGTTTGGGTGGCAAACCCACCACGTCCCACCTTGCGACGACGATCACGGATCCGGCTGGTAATCCATCTGCCGGCGGATCTTCTCCTTGACTTCGTACCCCGCTAGCTTTTCGACCAGGTAGAGGCCCAGGTCGATCGAGGACGTCACGCCGCGCGCCGTGATGACGTCGCCCTCGTCGACGATACGCTCGTCGAGGACCGCTGCGCAGAACGGCCGCAGGTCGTCGAAGGAGTCGCGGTGGGTCGTGGCCCGCTTGCCGTGCAGGAACCCGGCGGCTCCCACGAGCAACGCGCCCGAGCAGACCGAGACTCTCTGGGTGTGCGGACCGGCGGTTTGGAGCCACGTGATGAATGCTGCATCGTCGACCAGCCGCCGAGCACCTGATCCGCCGGGCACGATCACCACGTCGTAGCCGTCGAGCGAGCCTCCAATGCGGGTCGGGAGAACGCGCAGTCCGGTCCCGTCGGTCACCTGGTCGGCGAGGGCACAGACGTCCCAGGCGAAGTCGGCCATGAACCCCATCGTCTTCAGGCGCGTCGTGGCGTCGTAGACGCCGATGAAGTCGAGCGTGGTCATGCCGTCGTAGATGATGAAGGCAACTTTCATTTCGGGACCTCTCGTCCTACGCCTGGGGATCTTCAGCCCTGGGAGAGGTAAGATGAATGCTCCGCAAGCATCTTACCTCTCCCAGGGCTGAAGATCCGCCCCAGCGCCGTCGTACTGATTTTCGGCTCTCGGCTTCCGAACGACGCGCGGGCCGGCCAGATCGATCGATACGG
>DATLRG010000334.1:0-5575 GCA_035534795.1 Chloroflexota bacterium | reverse complement strand
CATGGCGATGCTCCTGATGATTGGTGATCGTCAAAAGCTTACCAATTCTCATCTCTCCTTGAATTTAGATGCGTCGGCCCTGGGTGAGCACCCAGCCGAGCCCTGCTCGCGAACCAGGGCCCTCTCATCTGCCAGCCAAAGTCGATGCTCCTTGCACGGAAAGCACGCTGCGTTGCGGACAGTCTGCACCTGTGCTACCGTATGAAGCCGATGGACATCGCCGGCAATCGTACCCTCTATTCCATTTTCAGCGCGCACGCCGCCCGGCAGCCGGAGCGCGACTGGCTGATCTACGAGCGCGAGGACCGGCGGGTCTTCCGGTGGACCTACGGGGAGTTTCTCGCGAGCGTCCACCGCGCGGTGAACCTGCTGCACGCGCTCGGCAGCGGACCGGGCGACGTCGTCACCCTGCACCTCTCGAACCACCCGGCCTATCCCCAGTTGCTCCTGGCGGCGTCGTACCTGGGCGCCAGCGTGATGCCGAGCAATCCGGCGAGTACCGCCGATGAGCTGGGCTACCTGCTGGAGCACTCCGAGAGCAGGCTGATCTTCACCGAAGCGACGTGTCTGGAGGTGGTGCGGCGGGTGGCCGGGGCACGGCCGGTGATCGTCTGCCAGACGAGCGACGAGGATTCGGGCGCGTACCCACTGTACGAGGCGGAGCTCGGCCACCAGTCGGCGATTCCGGCGCCCGGGGCCGGCACGGCCGACAGTGTTATAGAACTCTTATACACCTCCGGGACCACGGCGAAGCCCAAGGGCGTGCTGCTGACCAATGCGAGCTTCGTCTACGCGGCGGAGGTGTTTCGGGCCGGGTCGGGCTTGCGGTCGGAGGACCGGCACCTGATCGCGCTGCCGCTCTTCCACGCCGGGGCCCAGTGCCACGCGCTCTGGCCGTCGCTGATCGCGGACGCGAGCGTGGCGATTCTGTCGCGGTTCAGCGCCAGCCGGTACGTCGCGCAGGCGGCCGCCTACGACTGCACGATGGCGGCGTTGTTCGGCGCGGCGCTGCGCATGCTCCTCAACCAGCCGGAGCGCCCGAGCGATCGCGGGCACCGCCTGCGTAACGTCACCTTCGCCCAGAACCTCACGACGTCCCAGTACCTTGCCTGGCACCGGCGCTTCGGGGCGCCGTTGCAGCAGTTGTGGGGCATGACCGAGACCTGCGCGCTGCCGGTGATGAGCCCGCTGACCGGCGAGCGCAACTTGCGGGCGATGGGCCGGCCGGTGGTGGGCTACGAGGTCCGGGTGGTCGACGAGCGCGGGAAGGAGGTCCCGACGGGAGAGGCCGGTGAGCTGATCGTGCGGGGTGTGCCCGGGCGCTCGCTGATGCGTGGCTACCTGAAGGACCCCGCGGCGACGGCCCGCGCGCTCCGCACGCTGGACGACGGCACCTGGTTGTTTTCCGGCGACACCGTCCGCGCCGACGACGCTGGCTTCCTTTATTTCGTCGATCGCGGACGCGACCTGATCAAGCGGGCGGGTGAGAACGTCTCCAGCACCGAAGTGGAAGGCGTGCTGCTCGACTGCCCGGGCGTCCACGACGGGTGCGTCGTCGGGGTGCCGGACGCGGTGCGCGACGAGGCGGTCGTCGCGGTGGTGGTGCGGCAGCCAGGCGCGGCGCTGACCGCCGACGAGGTGCGCGCGCACTGCGCCGAACGGCTGGCGCCGTTCAAGGTGCCGGAGCGCGTCGTGTTCGTCGAGGCACTGCCGCGGACGTCGGTCGGGAAGATTCAGAAGCAGGTGGTGCGGGAGTGGCTGGCTGTATAATGAGGCAAGGAGGCGCACGATGACCCTGCAAGCGACCCGTCCACTCTACACGCGACGGCGGTTCACCGTCGACGAATACTATCGGCTGGCCGAGGTCGGCATTCTGAGGGAGGACGAACGTGTCGAGCTCGTCGACGGCGAGATCATTGTCATGAGCCCAATCGGACGACTGCACGCCGCCGACGTGGACCGCCTGGGGGATCTGTTCGTGATCACGTTCAGAGATTCGGCTCAGGTCCGCGTTCAGAACCCGCTCCGCCTGGACGAGCATTCCGAGCCGCAGCCGGACGTGATGCTGCTGCGGCGCAAGCCCGACTTCTACCGCTCGGGCCATCCTCGGCCGGAGGACGTGCTGCTGCTCGTCGAGGTCGCCGACTCGACGCTCGCCTACGATCGCGAGGTGAAGCTGCCACTCTACGCCCGCTTTGGCATCCCCGAGGTCTGGCTGCTCGACGTCGAGAACGACGCGATCGTCGCCCACCGCGACCCGTCCCCCGATGGCTACAGGACCAGACTGATCGTGCGCCGCGGCGCATCGCTCGCCCCGCTGGCCTTCCCGGGCCGCGAGCTCGCGGTGGCGGAGATGCTGGGCTAGGGCTTCCCGTCTGTCGTCGCGATCTCGGTCTCTTTGACCCGCTGGCCGCGCAAGGGCAGGAGGATGTGCAGGCGGAGCACGCGCTCGCGGTGGCTCTCTTCTTCGATCGCGTGTAGCCGGGCCTTGAGCATGTCGGTCAGCGCGACCATGCCCAGCAGCTTGGTCGGCTCGGCGCGGTCGACGACCGGGAACCGGGTCAGGCCCGTCTCGGCCATGCGATCGATCGTCAGGCGCAGCGGCTCGTCCTGGTAGGCGACGACGGGCGTTTGCTTGAGGACGTCGACCAGGCGCCGGCTGCCGCTGGAGGGTTGCTCCTGGAGCAGCTCCTGCAAGTCGGCGCGCGTGACGACCCCGACCAATCCAAGCTTGTCGTCGACGACGGGGTAGAGGCGCTGGCCGTGGCGGCCGCGGTCGATGTCGTTGCTGAGCGACTGCGCCAGGTCGGCGAGCTCGGCCTGCGCGGGCAACGCCGTCACGTTGGTGCGCATGGCCTCGCGGACGAAAATCAGCTCGAGCGGATCGACCGCGAACTCCTGGCTGACGTGGTAGCCACGGCGGGCGATCTTCTCGGTCAGGATCGATCGCCGCAGGATCAGGCTCATCACGCCGTAGGAGACGAAGACGGTGATGAGCAGGGGTAGCAAGGCGTTGAGATCGTGGGTGGTCTCCAGGGTGAAGACGATGCCGGTGAAGGGCGCGCGGTAGACGCCGCCGAGCGTGGCGCCCATGCTGAGCAGGGCCCAGAAGCCCGCGCCCTCGTGCGGCAGGAATAGCGCCTCGATGCCACCCAGCGCCGCGCCGATCATGAAAATGGGGGCGAGCACGCCGCCGGAGGTGCCGGTCGAGAGCGCGATGGCCCAGATGATCCACTTGACGATGAAGATGCCGAGAACGAGCTGGGCGACGACGTTGCCCTTGATCAGATCGCCGATCACGTCGTAGCCCACGCCGAGCGTCTGTGGGACGATCAGACCGCCGATGCCGACGACGACCGCGCCGAGCGCCGGCCACCACATCCAGTGAATCGGCATTTTGCGATAGAGGTCTTCGGCGGCGTAGATCGACATGGTCAACCCTGCCGAGAGCAGGCCGCCGATCAGGCCAACCAGAATGCAGCTGAGGTAGCCGTCGACGCCGAGGTAGGCGGGAGCCGGTGGCGCGGGGAAGACCGGGCCTGGCCCGAGAAGGTAGGGCCGCATCAGTCCGGCGGTCGCGCTCGCCAACGCGACCGGAATCAGGCTGCGCGGCTTGAACTCGAAGAGCAGCACCTCGAAGGCCAGCAGGACGCCGGACACGGGCGAGGCGAAGATCGCGGCCATGCCGGCGGCCGCGCCCGCGGCGAGCAGCGTCTTGCGCTCGGCGCTGGTCATCTGCATGAACTGGGCGGCCAGCGAGCCGATCGCGCCACCGGTCATGATGATCGGCCCCTCGGCGCCAAAGGGACCGCCGGTGCCGATCGCGATGGCCGCGGAGAGAGGTTTTAGCAGCGCGACCTTGGGTTCGACCCGGCTGCCGCTGATCAGGACCGCCTCGATCGCCTCCGGGATGCCGTGGCCGCGGATCTTCTCCGAGCCGTAGCGGGCCATGATCCCGACGATCAGCGCGCCGACGACGGGCACCACGATCTCGAACACGCCCAGCTTGTTGCCGGCGGGCGAGACCAGGGAGGTGCCCAGGCGCTGGTAGAAAGTCAGGTTCGTGACGAAGCCGATCAGACTGACCAGCACCCAGGCCACGACCGTGCTCACGATGCCCAGGACGATGGCGATCAGGGACAGTGGGACGACGCGCCAGGTGACGGTGAAATCGCCTAGTCTCGCCGTGGCGTCGTCAGCCTCCTGGCCGTCGAGGGCCCTGGTGACGTTCGCCCAGAGCTGAGCGGGCACGCTACGCACTTGTCTTCACCTCTTCAACGTTCGGGGCGGCGGCTGGTTCGCTGGGGGGCGCCGGCCTGGTCGGGACAATCGTCGCGGTCGTCGTGGTCCGGGATCAGGGCGCTGAGCGCCCCGAGGAGGGCCGGGCCGGCCGAGCGGAGCTCGGCGCGGTGCGAGGCGGCCAGCTCGGCGAGCAGCGCGCTGCCCCGCGGCGTGAGGCGGACGATCACCTGACGCCGGTCGGCCGAGTCGTGGACGCGTTCGACCAGTCCCTGGTCGTTCAGGCGGTTGACGAGCCCCACCGCGCTCTGATGCTGGATCAGGAGCTGCCCGGCGAGGTAGCCGATCGTCGGGGTCTCGCCCGGGGCGTGCCCGGCGACCGCCAGCATCAACTGATGCTTCTGCGGCGTCAGGCCCTTGGCACGTGCCATCCGCTCGCTGCTCTCGAGGAAGCGGCGAATTCCGTGGCGCAGCCGGGCCAGGGGCCGATAGTCGTGGAGAGCCACGTCGAACAGGTCGCCGTGATCCTCGTGGGCGTGGCGATTGGTGGTGGTGGTCGTCGTCGAACCTCTGCATCGATTGGGAAACGCTGTTGGGCTCCCCGCGCGGGGCGCCGGGCCGGTGCGCGCGCGGTGACCGAGCGGACGGTACGCGGGCCTGCTCTCGAGCCAGGCCGGCGAGCGGAGCTCGCCCGAGGAGAATGGTCGCATCCCGTGGCGCTGCCCGGCGAATGGTCGGACGGACCGGCGCGTTCCTCTTCCTCTATATCGTAGTCCGACCTTTTCGTCCTTTGTAGTGTATCACGAGATGGCGCGCGGGGACAAGGCAAAGCCGACTGGTGATCACCCTCCAGTCGGAATTGAGTCTAAATCCTGCCTCGCGTGGTATCGATAGGTGGTGCGGGTGGCGATCGGACCATCGGTTGCCGGAGTGTCGCAGCGCCTGTTCCCGGGGCCAGACATGGTTGATTAGGTCACGGCCATCGCCGAGTTTCGACAGCCGCACCACCGTGAGATGCTGCAAAGGCGGACGGCCACCCCTGAGGCCGAATGGTGAACGCCAGGCGTTTGAATCCTCGTCACCAGACTACTGACCGTCGACTACCACCGGTAGATAGATGCGGTAGGGTGTTGGCGTCGCTGTCGGCGTGTTACTTGCAGTGGGCGTGGGCGCCGGCGTGTCACTTGCCGAGGGCGTGGGCGTCGGCGAAGGGCTGGTCGTGACCACCGAAACCGTCACCAAGGTCCACTGGTCGGTCACCGCCGAGCGCGCGTAGACGTCGAGCGTGTGGCTGCCCGGCGGTAGGGTCGAGGTATCCCAGGCGTAGCTCCAACCC
>DATLRG010000333.1:0-2854 GCA_035534795.1 Chloroflexota bacterium | reverse complement strand
AAAGTTGCAGGTCGGTTTCTTCATCGTTGGTGCGCCGCAAATGCAGCAGCAGCCGCCGACGTGGTCCGGTCGACCGCGGAGCGGACGACGACGAGTCCTCCTCCCCGCGGGCGGCACTCGAGGCACGGGCACGCGCACCTGTTCCATTCTGCTCTGTCGGCTTCCTCACGTAGTCCGATAACTGCACGACCGGCGCCAGCGCGGACTCCTCCCGTGGCGGGTCGACGGCGGTCGCGACGAACGGCGTGATACTGTCGACGATGACCTGATAGCGCTCTTCGCGAAGGTCGAGCTTGCCATTCACCAGCACAACCTGGTCGGTTTGCCAGTGTTCCCTGGTCTTTTCGTAGGTGCGCGGGAAGGCGACGAGGTCGATCGAACCGGTCAGATCTTCCAGGACCGCGGAGATCATGGGGTCGCGCTTCTTGGTGAAGAGCGACCGCAGTGACACCAGTAGTCCGCCGACGGTCACCTTTTGCCCGACGACCTCCTCGGACAGCTCGCCCACTTGCACCGACACGGCGTCGAGCAAGGCGGCGGCGTGCTGCTGCAAGGGATGATCGGAGAGGTAGAGCCCCAGCAGCTCCTTTTCCCAGGTGAGCTTCTCCTTGGTCGCCGCCTCGGGAACGTTGGGTAACGAAATGGAGGCGCTCCGGGTGTCGACTGGCAGCACGTCAAACAGGCTGACCTGGCCGGATTGCGTCGCCTCCTGGCTCTTTTGAGCGACGCCGATGATCCGATCGAGCGTGGCGAGCAACTGGCTCCGTCGAGCCAGGCTATCGAGCGCCCCGGCCTTGATCAAACTCTCCATGACCCGTTTGTTCACGCCACGCAGATCGACGCTCTGGCAGAAGTCGTCGACGGAGGCGAATGGTCCCTGCGCCAGGCGCGCGTGGACGATTGGTTGGACCGCGGCTTCGCCGACGTTTTTGATCGCGGCAAGACCCCAGCGAATCGCCGGCGCTTCCTGCGTCGCCTCGATACTGAACTCTGTTTCGCTGGCGTTGACGTCCGGGCCGAGCACCTTGATCCCAAGTCGACGAGACTCGGCCACCGCGATGACCGTCTTTTCGGTGTTGCCAGTGGCGGCGCGGAGAACCGCGACCATGTACTCGGCCGGGTAGTTCACTTTGAGGTAGGCCGTCTGATAGGCGACCATCGCGTAGCAGCAGGCGTGCGCGCGGTTGAAACCGTAGCCCGCGAAGGGCTCGAGTAGCTCCCAGATGCGCAGCGCTTCGTCGTCCGTCAGGCCGTTGGCCCGGGCGCCTTCGAGAAAGCGCGGCTGCTCTTGCTCCATGAGGGCGCGCACTTTCTTCCCCATCGCCTTCCGAACGATGTCGGCCTGGCCGAGAGTGTAACCGGCTACCTTCCGCAGGACCTGGAGGACCTGATCCTGGTAGGTCAGAACGCCGAACGTATCGCGTAGCGTCTCTTCGATCAGGGGATGCGGGTACTCGACCGGCTCCTCGCCGTGCTTACGCGCGATGTAGTGGGGGATGTTGACCATCGGGCCAGGGCGGTAGAGCGCGATCATCGCGGCAATGTCGCCGATGTTGGTGGGACGCAGCTCCCGGAGGTACTGAGTCATGCCGCGCCCTTCGACCTGAAACACGCCAACGGTCTCGCCGCGGCCGAGCATCGCGAACGCTTTCTTGTCGTCGAGCGGGATCCGCTGGAGATCGATCGGGATGCCGCGGGTCTGCTTGATGATCTCGAGCGTTCGGCCGAGCACCGTGAGGTTGGTCAAACCCAGAAAGTCCATCTTTAGCAGGCCGATCATGGCGAGAGCGCTCGACGGGTACTGGGTCATCACGCTATTCTCGCCGCGACTGGTGAGCTGGAGTGGGACGATCTGGTCTAACGGGTCGCGTGAGATGACGACACCCGCCGCGTGGGTCGAGGCGTGACGGGAAATGCCTTCGACGCTCTTCGAGTCCTCGATCAGGCCGCGGACGACGTCGTCTTCGTCGCGGAGCTGCTTCAGCTCGGGGTTGTCTTCGACCGCCTGATCGATGGTGATCCCGATCGGCAGCGAGGGAATCAGCTTGGCGACTCGGTCGACGTCGCTCAGCGGCAGACCCCGGGCGCGGCCAACGTCGCGAATCGCTGCCTTGGCGCCGAGCGTTCCAAAGGTGATGATCTGGGCGACGTGATCGCGGCCGTACTTCTGGCTGACGTACTCGATCATCTCCTCGCGTCGGTCGTCGGCGAAGTCCATGTCGACGTCGGGCATCTCGTGGCGCTCGATGTTCAGGAACCGCTCGAAGGTCAGGTCGTTGGCAATCGGGTCGACGTCGCTGATCCCGACGAGGTAGAGCACGAGCGCACCCGCGGCGGAGCCGCGCGGGCCGTACATAATTCCCTGCTTGCGCGCGAACGAGACGATGTCCCATACGATCAGGATGTAGAGGGCAAAACCGGTCTGTTGGATGACTTCGAGCTCGTAGCGAAGCCGCTCGTCGATCTCGGGCGTGAGGCGCGGATACCGCTTCTTCAGCCCGTCGCGGCAGAGCGACTCCAGGTAGGTTTCGGGCGTATAGCCGGCGGGAATCTCGAACTGCGGCAGGTGGACGCGCCCAAAGTCCAGGCGCAGGTCGCAGCGCTCGGCGATGTCCAGGGAGGTCTTCAATACCTCGGGGTAGTCGGCGAAGAGTTGCTGCATCTCGTTCACGGACTTCAGGTAATAGCTCTCGCCGGTCATGCGCAGCCGCTTGGCGTCGTCGACGGTGCTGTTCGTCTGAATGCAGAGCAGCAGGTCTTGCGCGCGGGCGTCGGTGGGCAGGACGTAGTGGGCATCGTTCGTCGCCACGACCTTCAAGTCGAGCTCGCGAGCGATGGCGACCAGCTCACGGTT
>DATLRG010000332.1:0-6830 GCA_035534795.1 Chloroflexota bacterium | reverse complement strand
CTCAACCGGCGAATCGTCGCGTGGTTCGCGGCGAGACTGTGATGCGGCCGAGGGTATCTGACATATGTCAGATACCCTCGGCCGCATCACAGTCTCGCCGCGAACCACGCGACGATTCGCCGGTTGAGATCGAGGACGTGGCTCTTTTCCGAGACCCCGTGTCCTTCGCGCGGGTAGACGACCAGCTGAGTCTCGACGCCAAGCTCCTTCAGCGCGCGGAAGAGTTGCTGGCTCTGCGTGACCGGTACGTCGTGGTCGTTCTCGCCGTGGAGAATCAGCGTCGGGGTGTGGACCTGCTGGACGTGGGTGAGCGGCGAAAATCTCTCGAAGGTGCCTCCCCGTTCGTAGGGATCGGCGGCGTAGTGGAGCGCGTCCCAGGCCGAGAGATGGCTGGTCCCGTGAAAGCTCCGCCAGTCGCAGATTCCCGCGCCCACGATCGCCGCTCTGAACCGTGCCGTCTGGGTCACCGCCCACGTCGTCATGAATCCGCCATAGCTCCAGCCGCCGATGCCGAGTCGACTTGGATCGACCCGGCCGGACGCGACCAGGTGGTCGATCCCCGCGAGAATATCCTCGAAGTCCTCGCCGCCCATGTCGCCGACGTTTGCTTCCGCGAAGGCGCGGCCCCAGCCCACGCTGCCGCGCGGGTTCGGCAGGAGAACGGCAATCCCCTGGCTCGCCAGGAGATTTGCCCAGTGGAGACCGTAGAAGCGCGCATTGTACGCGGAGGTCGGGCCGCCGTGGACCCAGGTGACCAGCGGCAGAGCACCGCCAGCCACGTCGCCGGGCGGCGTGATCAGGAATCCCTGAATCGAGCGGCCATCGCGGGCGTTCCAGCGGATGGATGCGACCGGTCCGACCTCGATCTCGGACAAGCCCGGATTGACCCGCGTGAGTTGCTGCCACGCGATGGTCTCGGCGACGCGTCGGCCGACCCAGACGTCGCGTGGGTTGCCGAGGTCCTCGCGCACCACGGCCAGCGAGCCGTCGCGCGCCTCGTCGAAGCGCGGCCACGAAGCTTCCCCAAAGGAGACCTGGCCGACCCAGAGGTCGCGGCGCGCTCTCGTCGCCAGATCGATTTCGAAGATCGACGACCCTCCGTCTTCGTGGGCGAGCACGAGCAACGATCGCCCGTCGGCCCGCCAGGTGGCCCACGACGGACTGCACGGCATCCCCTCGGTCAGGTTTAACGCCGCGCCGCCGCCCGACGGCATCACCTGAAGGTCGCCGCCGATGACGCCACGGTCGCTGAAGACCGACGAAACGAAGGCGATGTGCTGGCAATCCGGCGACCAGATCGGCCGAGCGATTTGGCGATGGGACGTGTACAGCGTCGTCAGGTCGCCCCCGCCCAACGGGAGCCGTGCGATCCGGGCGTGGTACCAGGACCACTCTTCGGGCGAATCCGACGCCAGCACGACGAAGTCGTTGCCGTCGGGAGACCAATCGAACTCCCAGATCTGCGCGTTCGCCGGGCTGAGCGGTCGAATCTCGCCACCGGCGACGTCGACGACGTAGAGCCGCGCGAATTTTGGCGCGTGCTCGACCTCGATCGCGTCGTCCCCCTGGTCTTTGCGCCGCCGCTCATCCTCGACGTCGGGGTCTTTCATCAGAAACGCGAGGCGCGTTCCGTCCGGGGACCACTGCAAAGCGTCCGCGCGACGGCCGACGCCGAGATCGCCTTTCGCGTCGAAGAGTTGTCTGGCCTCGCCGCCGGCTCGGGCGAGCAGGTAGAGCTGCAGCCGCCCGTCTTCACTGCGATCGGAGAGGAAGGCGAGTGTCTGGCCATCGGGCGACCAGCGCGGGGCGCCATCTGAGCGCGGGCCGCTGGTGAATTCACGGGCAGCGCCGCCCTCACTGGAGACGAGCCAGATGCGCCCCTTCGCGAGCTTCCCTCGCTCGTTGAAAGAATCGTGGACGACGAAGGCGACGTCGCGGCCATCAGGCGAGATGCGGACGCTCGAGACGACCGAGTAGGCGACGACGTCGGAAGGCGTGACTGGACGGCGGTCTGGTTGATGCATCGAGGGCCTCCTATAGTTTGTCCACGGTGAGAGCGACATTGATCTGCTTGATGGGCGCAACCCATCAAGCAGATCAATGTCGCTCTCACCGTGGCTCTACTTCAGTCCGGCTGCATTCGCTCGCGGGCGTCAGACAGAATCTTCGCGAGCTTGCCGGCGAAGCGGACCTGGCTGTCGTCCAGGGGGGCGTAGCCGACGATCTTCTGGGCGCTGGCGATGGACCAGAAGCGGTGGCTGTTTCCGCTGATGCCGTAAAAGACCTGGAACGGAATCCCGTGTTCGTCGCGAATGTCCGCGGTCTCGATGGATTTGACGAAGAGCTGGACCTGATCGCGGACGCTCAGATAGGCGCCCAGCGCTCGGTGCAGTTTCTTCAGGTCGCCCGCATCGCACCGATCGACGTCGGTTTCTCGCGGGCCGCCGATGCGGATCTGGACGTTCTCCAGGCGTCGCCCGTCGCGCTCGTTGCCGGTCGCGAACACGAAGCCGAGGTGCTCGTACGCTTCTTTTGCCCAGCCTTTGTGGATAGTGCGTCATGAGGCCACGGCGGCCTCGTAGCTGCTAGAATACACCGCGACGGCCGGGTGGGCCCGATCAGCCCTCGCCGCGTGCCCTACCACGCGGGCCCGGCCTATCGCCTGTAGGGAGGCAACGTATGTCTGAATCCGCTGTCGCGTCCCCGGCCCAACTCCCCTTCTGTTCCTGCGGCAAGTGCCGCCAAAGGGTCAAGTCCCCGGAAAACAGGTATGTGCACGGCCATAACGCGAAGACCGCCGAATTTCAGCTTGCCATGGCCCGGAAGCGCGGCGGAGTACTCGGAACGGCGCAGGCATGCGCCCGGGATGGCTGCAGCAACCCAGTCTGGGTGTTTCCAAACGAGCGCGCTCGAACAGGAAGACGCTACTGCAGTCGAATGTGTTACTGGCTCGATCAACGATCCGGGCTGACGGCCTACTGGCCGTTGCAGCAGCGCATTCTTGACCGTCTCGACGGGAAAACGGGCGACGAGCCGATGACATTCGCAGATTTCTGCCGGGCCGTGAGTGTCACGCCGTCGGACATCTGCGAGTGGTACAAAGCGGACTCTCGGACGCTTTCGGAGTCGAACCTGGGGCGCATCGGAAAGTACTTCGGCCTAACTCTGGCGGAAGCGAAAGAGGCCGCGGGCGGCCGGTCCGCGGAGGACGTCCGGGCCGCGGTCGGGCGCGCCACGTATCCCGAGCGTTTTCTGCGTCGCGGCGACCCGGGCTTTGAGGCGATGCAAAAGAAGGCGGGAGAGGCCAGGCGCGGCTTACGTCAGAGCGAACACCAGGTTGCCCAAAGAATGGAGAGGCTGAGGAGCAACGATCGGTGGATCGGCGCGCTTAAGTCGCTCGAGGCGCGGGCGCGATCATCGTTGATTCGTCGGTTGGAAGGGAACTCTAAACCCTCCAAGGAACAAGCGCGGGCCTGGGCGGAGGACGCCGCGGCGAGGTTGACTGACCGAGGCGTCCAAGTGACGGTAGCGATCGTCTGGGTTATCTGGCGACCCTATCTATTGGCTCGCGGCCTGGTCCACGCTGGCGGTCGTAATCCGGACGAAGCCCGGTTCGTTTTGATCGAAAGAGTCGCGGCAAAACCTAGATGGCGAACGGCCTCCGGGCGAAAGAGACGTGGTTTTTGGGATCACTGGGCCAGGCTGCGCACGCGGCTTGATCATGCGGAGCAGTCGCCCTACGATCCAGCGTCTGAACGATCGTGGTACGTGCAGTATCGGGCGAGGTTGCCCAGGTGAAAACGTACAAAAACTCCGGTGGCTGAATTCGCTTGGGAAGCGATAACGTACAAAAACTGGTTTTTGTACGTTATCGCTTCTGTCTCTCTCCGCCTGACGAGTTGTTGATCGTGTACGAGCGCCCCGATCCTTCCATAGTCGCGGCAGCACACACCACCGGGAGCTGCTGCCGACATGCGCGCACGCCGTCCCTATTCCGCCCCAAGCGGACCGCGCCAAGCCTCGGTCGACACGGCCGTCGCCGGTCCCTGGCTGGGGTACCTGCATGCTCGCGCGGCAAATCTCACCTACCTTCGCGCCAAATACGCGCGGCTGCTCGGGCCCGATGAGGCGCTCTGCCTCGGCTGTGGCGACCGGTTCAACGTCGCCGATGGGCGCGCGTGCGGCTGCAATAGCCCGTTCTGGACTGCTGCCGAACTGAAGAGCGATATTTCCCCGGCTGAACCGCCGCGCGACGTCGCGGCCCAGCCTTCGCCGATGCCATCGGCGCCGGCGCGCCGATCGGACTCTCCCCCGCAAGACGCGCCCGAGGAGGATTGAGGATTCATGAACAACGACGCGTTGTACGATCGCCTCACCATGGCGATTGCCCGGCACGACGCGCAGCTCGCCGAGAGCGAGGCGCGGCTCGACTTGCCATTCGTGCTGGACGCGGCCGCGCGGCGCATCGCCGCGCTGGAGGCGAAACTCGCCCGCTGTGGCGAGGGCTGGGCGATCGCGCTCGACGAGAGGAACCGCGCCGAGATGCTCGCGGGCGAGCTCGCGGCCCGGCTCGACCTGGCGTGTGCCCAGCGCACCAGCGGGACGGCGAGACCCGCGCCCGTCCCCCGGTCCACCCCGCGCGCGCTCGTGGGCGCGCGCCGATGAATGGCTCGCCGATCTGCTACTGCGGCGCCACCATCATCTACGTCGACGACGAGGGCGAACGATGCAGCGCCGGTCACTGGTCAGCGCGCGACAGCGCCGACCGATTGCGCAGCGACACGCGCGGTCATAACGGGACCGCGAACGGCGCCGCTTCCGTCGCCGTCGCGCCCAAGCCGCGCGCGTCGACGACGTCCCCCGTTCTCACCCTCCTGTGCAGCGTCGAGGCCCGCGCGGTCTCCTGGCTCTGGCCCGGGCGGATCCCGCTCGGCAAGGTCACGGTTCTCGACGGGGATCCCGGACTCGGCAAAAGCCTGCTCTCTCTCGACCTGGCCGCGCGCGTCACGACCGGCCGCGCCATGCCGGACGGCCAGCGAAGCGACCTGAACGCGCCGGCCGGCGTGGTCCTGCTCTCGGCCGAGGACGACCTCGGCGATACCATCCGACCCCGACTCGAGGCCGCGGGCGCCGCGATCGGTCGCGTCGTCGCGCTCACCGCGATCGTGCGCCAGGAGTACGACGCGAGCGGCGAGCCACTCCCGGTCCGGGAGGACGTTCCTACGCTCGCTACGGACGGCCTTGAGGCGATCGAGGAAGGAGTCCGGCGAGTCACAGCGCGGCTCGTCGTGATCGACCCGCTGATGGCCTACCTCGACAGCAAGACCGACGCGCACCGCGACCAGGACGTCCGGCGCGCGCTCGCGCCCCTGGCCCAGCTCGCCGAGCGGACCGGCGCGGCCGTCCTGGTCATTCGCCACTTGAATAAGATGGCCGGCAGTAATCCACTTTACCGTGGGGGCGGCTCGATCGGCATCATTGGCGCGGCGCGCTCTGGCCTGCTCGTGGCGCAGGATCCCGACAACCCGGCCCGGCGACTGCTCGCCGGGACCAAGGCCAACCTCGCGACGCTTGCGCCCACCCTCGCCTATTCGGTCAGAGTGACCGAGGACCTCGCGGCGCACGTCGTCTGGCACGGCGAGAACGCGCACACCGCCGACCAGCTACTCGCGGTCCCGGCCGACCCGAGCGACCGCGCGACGCTGGCCGACGCCGCGGACTGGCTCCGCGATCGACTCGCCGGCGGCCCGGTCGCCGTCAAAGATCTGCAGGAAGAGAGTGGGCACGCCGGCCACACTTGGCCGACCGTCCGGCGAGCCAAGGCTGGGTTGAATCTTCGGACGGTCAAAACCGGCTTCGGCGCCGGCGCCGGCGCCGCATGGCGCTGGATAATGCCCGAGCAGACAAGCGAGTTGCCTAAGGCGCTCAATCGCGAGCAGGACCAAGCGCCGGCCGAGGCGGAGAGTCGGGGCGAATTGCCAGCCGTGACGCCAGAATCCGCGTCTAGCGGCCAGACGGACAGCCTAAGGTGCTCAAATCCATGTACTCATGGATTTGAGCACCTTAGGTTAGATGGCCGTCTGCTAGATGGGAACGACCGCCCCGCCACGGCGCATCCAGACGCCATTCTGCCCGAGCAGACAAGCGAGTTGCCTAAGGCGCTCAATCGCGACATTGATCACCTTAGGCTAGACGGTCGCCTGGTGGACCCGGGGCCCGCCGCGTCCACAGAGTCGACCGCGCGGCCTTGCCCGGTCTGCGGCACGTCAAAGACCTGGTGGGCGCAAGGTCCCGGGACGTTCCTGTGTGCCACGTGTCACCCGGACCCGCACGCCCCGCGCCCCGGCGACTGACGGCGAAGCGCGAAACGAAGGAGGTGAGGCCCGCCCGACGGAGGGGCCAGGCCAGAAGCGGAACGAAAAAGGTGCCCGCGCGCTTTTCCGCGCGCGGGCACGAGAGAAACGAGGGAAATGAGAAATGAAGTCTACCACACGGTCCCACCTCCCAACCATCGGCGAGCGTTTCCCCGAGGGCGAAGCGTTCATCGAGCTGGCAATTTCCCGCGTCGAGGAAGCGCGGGGCGAGACGCTGCCGCCGGACCAGGTCGAGATCGGCCGGCATTTCCTCGGGCTGATCTGGCGTAGCTGGCGCGACCTGGACGCGAACCTGCTGCCGCTCCTGGCCGAGCACCTGCTGGCGCGGCTCCACGCCCAGCGGGACGGCGCGGCCGACACCGGCTGACCCCCCAACGTCCTTCGCGCGAAAAGTACCCCCAAACGGCCGTAGCGGCCCGTCCGGGCGGCTCTCCCGGGAGACCGCTCCCTGCCTGG